>JAKFCI010000539.1:0-27273 GCA_036676725.1 Chitinophagaceae bacterium | reverse complement strand
GAAACGCATTACACATTATCAGCAAAAGCAAACCGTGCTGCTTTGTTTATTATGTTGTATCGGGGTTACCCCATGTTGCAACAGCCATTTCAATTATTAAATGGAGTGTTGGAGATAGATGAACAATTAAGCACCTGGCGCCACCGCCATATAAATATGGTGCACCGGATGATAGGTACACGCATAGGCACCGGCGGCAGCAGTGGCAAAGATTACCTGAAAGCAGCAGCGGACAAACATTATATTTTTAAGGAAATTGCGCAGCTCACTTCTTTTTTAATTGAGCGAAAAAGGTTACCAGAATTACCAAAAGCGGTTGAAAGAAAGTTAGGCTTTGCAAGCAGCTAATAATGCTTAACCTAATTGCTGCTATCATCGGTTGTTGTGTCACTCCCTTGTACTGCAGCAAGTGTTTGATATTATGCTAGCCTAATATCATTTTCATAAAAGATCAATAGGAATTGTAATGATGAAAGGAGCGTCGCAAGAAAAGCTTCATCATGGCTTTGCAGCTGACATCATTTATTTTTTAAAAAACGGCGTATTTATATCGTGATAAAATAAAAACGTCCATCCTTCTTTATTGCCTTGTTCCCACCATTGCTGCCGTAATTGCATCGCTTTGTCGGGGTTAAAATCGTATTTGGTTTTGTATTTGATTTTCATTTGTTGCAGTTGCGGGGCATCGTCTCCTCCAAAAAAAATAATTTCTCCCGCTTCTTTTATCCAGAATACCTGGTGATGCGGAGAATGGGCGCCTGTATGCTGGTAAAAAATATAATCATCAATAGTGCCTTCATCCTCGTGTAAAAAATGAACATGATCAGAATGCATTAATGGTTCAATTTCATCAGGCGAAAAAGAAGGAGCTCCCGTTAACCAGGCATAATCCAACTCACGCTTTTGAACATAATATTTTGCATTAGGAAAATTCAATACACTTCCCCCATTAAAGTGCGCTGGATGCGGGTTTCCAACACCACCTGCATGGTCCTTATGCAAATGGCTCATTAAAACTTTTGTAACCTGTTCTGGCGAATAACCTGCGGCTTTAATGTTTGCATGAATTTGCAATTGCCCATCTGCGTTATTAAAACCCAGTCCTGCATCTAAGAGCAAAATATCTTTAGATGTAATGATTAAAAAAGGTTGAATTTCCACCAGCAAACTGCCGGTGGGACGTTCATTTAAAATGTGTTCTTCTTCATTAAACGGCACAAACAATTTTGTTTTATCAATTGTAAACGAACCTTCAGAAAGTGGAATAATTGTCATGAAGAAAAATAAAAAATGAAAAAAAATCTTTAAAAACAGGCAATGCAATTACTGCATTAACGCAATACCATTTGCCTGTCGGCATCAAGTCTTATTAATATAAATAATAGAATAGTAAAAGTTAACAACGCGGTTCCACCATAACTTATAAATGGCAAAGGAATACCAATAACAGGCGCAAGACCAACTGTCATGGCTACATTGATTGTTATATGAAAAAAGAAAACCGCCGCCACACCATACGCATAACACCTGCTAAATACACTTCGTTGTCGTTCAGCAAGGGTAATAATGCGAAATAATAAAAGGAGATAAATGCTAAGCAAAATAGTTGTACCTACAAAACCAAAGCTTTCGCCTATTGTACAAAAAATAAAATCGGTTCGTTGCTCCGGCACAAAATCGTAACGTGTTTGTGTGCCGCTTAATAAACCTTGCCCCAATAATCCACCAGAGCCTATTGCTATTTTTGATTGGCGCACATTATAATCAGCAGTATTGTCTTTTTTTACTGTTGCATCTTTAATAACTGATGGCGCATCGGAGTAAGGATTATCTTTTCCAAAAAGAGAATAAATACGTTCCACCTGGTGCTTTTGCAGAACATTTCCAAATATAAAAGGAACAGCAAATCGTTGTATGCCTACACAAATCAGCCAGATTACCAAAATGCTTACAAGCGTGCTGCGCCTTCGTTTGATCTGTTTTCTATTAAAATAGATCAATAAGGCCGCTATAATTGTAAAGATGATAGCCAATGTATTTGGTTCAATAACAATCGATGCAATTACAAGTGCGGCAATTGAAAATCCAATGATCAAAACTGTTGGCGGTAAACCTTCGCGGTACATTACCAGGAAAAAAGAAAAATAAACTAGCGCAAGGCCTGTTTCTTTTTGCATTATTGTAATTAATGCAGGGGCAATTGCAATAGCGGCAGCAATTAATTGCGATCGCTTTTTGCTAAAATCCATATCGGGCAATGAAATATATTTTGCCAATGCCAGGCATACAAAAACTTTACACAATTCCGCAGGCTGAAAGTTAAAACCGCCAAATCTTATAATTGATTCAGTTCCTTTTACCGGAGAATGAAATGGGAAAACAAGCAGTAGTAATACAATACCCACTGCATACCATAAGTTAGCCGTTGCGGGAAAGAATTTACTATCGGTAAGTAAAATAAAAACGCCAAACATTATCGCAATAACAAAAAAATAAAACTGCTTGCTGTAATCGGTTCTAAAAGAAAGAAAACTTGAAAGGATGGGATCGCCTTCCTTATAAGTTACCGCAAAAATGGCGGTAATGCCAATACCTATTAACAGCAGGTACAACCAGATCATTACAGGATCCACTCCTTTTGAAATACTGCCTTTGCTCTTGCTCATCCGGTCAATCCTTTCTTTTTATCAAATATTTTTTTTGGTTCTACTGCTTCTAATTTTTTCATCTGCGCAATTCTTATTGGAAGTTTTGATGAAGAATCTTTTTTTGACGGTGCAGATGGTTTCTTAAAAAACTTTTTAAGGTAGCTGCTGTCCTTTGTCAATTTAAAATAAAAATAAGCCCTGGCAGAATCTGCTTTGTATTGTTCTCTTGTCAACCACCCGGGCATCAGGTTTGTATTTGCAATCTCCTCGGCCTTTAATGCTCTTTCAGGACGCAAGGAATCGGTTAAATATTTTTCCATTATCAATTGCGCAATGTTTCCACCCCAGGTAGCGCCAAAACCAGCATTTTCAACAACTACAGCAATTGCAATAGTGGGATTTTCTCGTGGTGCAAATGAAACAAACATCGAATTATCTTTTAGCTTCACTCTTTTGCCATCCAGCACACGATAATTTTCTGCAGTACCCGTTTTTGCACACACATTTATGCCTGGTATCATGGCCACTCTTGCTGTTCCAATTTCAACTACATCCTGCATTCCACTGATCACCGCTTCAAAAGCATCGTCGGAAATATGTGTCAACACTTCATGCTTCTGCCGGAACGCATTTAAAATTGTATCGGCCTTAGTTTCGCCATCAATACTTTTTACAAAATGGGGTGTATAAAAATATCCCTTGTTTGCAATGAGGCACATGGCATTTGCCAATTGCAGTGGAGAAGATAGCATCATATCCTGCCCAATACCCAAAGTAAGGTTGGTGCAGGAATTCCAGCTATTGCGGTATACTTTATTGTATACAGAAGTATCGGGTATACCCGATTTTCTATATTCGCCAGGAAGATCAATACCAAGGCGTACCCCTAAACCAAATTCATTTAGGTATTCTTTCCATTTTGCATAACCAACTTCTACATCGCCATATTTTGGATTGTCCACCGCCATGCGGTAGATCTGTGTAAAATAGGAATTACAGGAATTAGCAATTGCCAAACGCAAATTTGCAGCATGCCCGGGATTATTGTGGGTACATGCGGGCTTGCCTATACCGCAAGCATAATAACGACCAGTGCAACCATATCCAAAAGAAGGCGTAATAATTCCTTCATCTAAAGCCACCAAAGCACCAATTGGTTTAAATGTTGAACCCGGGGGATAAGTTCCAGCAATAGCCCTGTTTAATAAAGGACCGGCAACATCTAAAACTAATTTTGAATAATTTTTCTTTTTATTGGAACCAGTTAGATCGTTTGGATTATAATTAGGACCTGAAACCATAGCAATGATGCCGCCGGTTTTAGGTTCGATGGCAACAACTGCCCCTACTTTATTGGCCATTAATTTTTCTGCCAATTGCTGCACCTCAATATCCATATATGTGCGTAATCCTCTTCCGGCTACGGCAGCCGTATCAAAAAGCCCTTGTTCGTATGACCCTTGCAAACGATTGTAGTTATCTTTTATTAAAAACTGAACACCTCTTTGTCCCATTAACACACGTTCGTAAAATGCCTCTATACCACTGCGGCCAACATAATCCCCCGGCTGGTAAAAATCCCCCGAACGTGCAATAATCCCGGAATCAACTTCACCAACATAACCCATTACGTGGGCACCGGCATTAAATGGATAAACACGGATAGGCCGCTGCTGCAAATAAAAACCACTACTAAAGCGCCACATATTTTCTTCAAACCGGGCATATTTTTCAGGTGTTAACAGTTCTTCGAAAGAAGACGGACGGTAACGCCCATTGCGAACAATGGCTTCTATAATTCGTTGTTTAAATTCGGAAGTATCTATTTGAAGTAATTCGCATAAATAAGCTGTATCTACATTTCGCACCTGCGATGGTGTTACCATCAGGTCATACATCAAGGTGTTGTTCAAAATTGCCTTGCCTTCCCTGTCGAAGATGATTCCACGAGGAGGGTAAACAACTTTTCTAAAAACAGCATTATCCTGTGCAAGCTGTTCGTACTTACCGGAAAGTACCTGGAGGTTAAATAATTGGGCTATAATAATAAGAAAGACAACTAAAAAAATCAGTCGTATAATGTAGCTCCGTGATTGATTAAATACAGACATAGAATAAAGGAGTCGAAAGCGAGTAACAGATTGATAGCAATCCTTATGCAAATTTTGCTAAACTGTAGCAGATGTGCAAATGATTATGTATTAATTTTTGTTAGAAACTTAACTGCTGCAAGTTAGTATGATTGAAAGTTTGAAATTTAAAAAATCACAGAAATCATTTAAGTTGTAAAACTTTAAGAATCCTGATTTTTTTTAATTAAGCAGTATTTGTACGATATTTTAAACGACGTGGAAAAAGCAATTCGACAGTGATGATTAGCAGCATACTGATTGCGGTGGTAGATACGGTTTTAATTAAAAACTCAATAAAAGACCCAAATTGCAACCATTGTAAAAACGTAAGGTATATATGGTGAACAAATGTTAGTATAAAGGCATAAACGAGGTAAGGTGCCCAGCCCAAACCTTTTGGCGATGGTTCGTGAAAAGTTATTTCAGTAGCTTCTTTGGTAATCAGCAAATTAATTACGAAAGGTCGCAGGTAAGCAATTAAAACGCAGGCTGCAGCATGCAAGCCTGGCGTCATAGTAAAATAATCTAATGTCAAGCCAGTTAAAAAGCCAATAAATAATAAACCAATACGCGGTATGGAAAAAGGCAACCAAAGAATAAAAAGAAAGTACAAATAAGGAACAATGAACTTATGAAGATGTGGAATTTTGTTTAGAACAAAAACCTGCACCAAAATAAACAAGGAGAAGCGAAAGATATTTCTTACTAAATCGCTCAACGCTTACCTCCTTTTTCTTGTTCAATTTTTTGTTCTGTTTCCTTATTCAAATCCATTTGCTCGGCACGCTCCAGGTTTTCTACAATAAATACTTGTTGAATGCTTGAAAAATCTACAGCCGATCTAATTCTAATTTTATAAAATCCAGTTGCCCTATCTTCTTTCACTTCTGCAATTCTCCCTAATATAAAACCCGGCGGATAATTATAAGAATAACGGCTACTTAGTACGGTGTCGCCTTTTTTCACATCTACATCCCTGCTAATACCTTCCAATGTTAAAAAGCGTGGATCTTTTGTATCCCAATTAACAGTACCTGCTGTACTTGTTTTTTTCAACATGGCAGGGACGCGGCTTTTTGTATGAAGCAAACTCATTACCTGGCAAAAATTTGGACTAACATTTACAACCAAACCAACTACAGCCCCATCAGAATTGATAACTGCCATATTATCCTTTATGCCCTGGTTGGCACCCCTGTTTAACTGCAGGTAATTATTTTGAAAGTTCACAGAATTGTAAACAACTTTTGCATCTCTATATAAATATCGGCGTACTTGTGCAACAGTATCAACCTTTAATGAATCAACAACCAGTTTTTGGGTAGTATCGGTGATGGTAAAATTTTCTTTTAAAAGATTCATCAACGAATCATTCATCCGGTGTACCCGCCTGTTTTCATCCCGCAAATGAAAATAATCATCTGCCTTATCAACTTGTTTATTTATACTCCCGGTAACCTCGTTAGCCACACCTAAAAAGGCGGCACGCTGAAAGCGATTGTATTTAAATAACATCCATAAAGCAACTCCTTGTAATACAAGAAAAAGCAGGAACACAAAATAATGGCGGATGAAAAGAAAAATGTTACGCACTGAATGTGGAATTTGGGATATGGATTTTGGAATTTAGGAGATTGCCTTTTTGCACTCCTCTTCCAATTTCCGGCTACCTTTTATCGCATTACAAAAGGATAACGTTCATAATTTTTTAAAGCTAACCCGGTACCACGCACCACACTTTTTAAAGGATCATCTGCAACGTGCACAGGTAATTTTATTTTTTGGCTTAAACGTTTGTCTAAACCCTTAAGCAAGGCGCCGCCACCTGTTAGATATAATCCGCGACGGTAAATATCGGCTGCTAATTCCGGGGGTGTTTGCTCCAATGCTTTTAAAATCGCTTCTTCTATTTTAAAAATACTTTTATCAAGTGCTTCGGCAATTTCCTGGAAACCTACCATTATCTGTTTTGGGATACCTGTTACAAGGTCACGTCCATTTACAGGTATATCATCTGGTGGATTTTCCAAATCCTTCATTGCAGCACCTATTTGAATCTTTATTTGTTCTGCAGTACGTTCTCCAATTAATAAACTATGGTAGCGACGAAGTGCTTCCATAATATCTGCTGTAAATTCATCCCCCGCAATACGAATTGACTGATCGCAAACGATACCGGCCAGGGCAATTACAGTAATGCCCGTAGTACCACCACCAATATCAATGATCATGTTACCAACTGGTTCTTCTACATCAATTCCTATACCTAAGGCCGCCGCCATTGGCTCGTGAATAAGATAGACTTCTTTTGCCCCCGCTTGTTCTGCGCTATCTCGAACGGCTCTTTTTTCTACTTCTGTAATACTTGAAGGTATACAGATCATCATACGCCAGCTTGGTGGGAAAAGTGGTTTTTTGGGATAGACCAATTTGATCATTTCCCGAAGCATCAATTCCGCAGCATTAAAATCAGCTATCACACCATCTTTCAATGGGCGAACAGTCTTAATGCTTTCGTGGGTTTTTTCGTGCATCATTAATGCCCGTTTACCAACCGCTAAAACTTCTTTTGGATTATTTCTATTTAAAGCGACAATTGAAGGTTCGTTGACTACTACATCATCGTTATGAATGATTAAAGTATTTGCTGTTCCTAAGTCTATGGCTATCTCTTGCGTAAACCAGTTGAAAAGTCCCATGCTACTAATATTGGATTGAAATGTAAAGGTTCGTGCAAATTTGAAGCAAATAATTCATATTGACAAAGTAAAACTACCTGCAAACAATATAGTTATAAAGATTTTTCCTGCATCATTCTTACATTAACTTATTGTGGTGATCTAAAAACGGTGTGCTTATTTCGACAAATAATTTTCAACTATACATGGTATTTGTACCAGGAAAAATACGATCAACATTAACCGTTAACAATACTCTAACTAAAAAGTCATGTTGTTTTCCAAATTATATTTTCTTTTAGAAGACTTTACTTCTAAAACTGAGATTAAACATCATTTGGCATAGTAATGGTAAATAAGCATCGGATTATTTAAACTCTATATAAACTAGTTCGAGCTAACCTACGCAAGAACACCAAAACAAGACAATGATTTATTTCATTGTCTTTGTTTTTTTTAGGAAAGCAGTATCTTAAACTATGGCTGCTTCTAAAGCACATTTCTGGAACAAAACGCCAATTTTAAGGCTGCTACTTCCATTTTCCACTGGCATCATCCTGCAATGGTACTTGCAAATTCCATTAATTATTATTTCAATTGGTTTTCTATTTTTTGTTACTGTTGCTTTCATTTATTTTTTATTACCGGTTGCTTTAAAATTCAGGTTTGCTTTATTTAATGGCGCTATTACAAGTTTGCTTTTTCTTTCTGTAGGTGCATTTTTGGTTTGGAGCAATGATATAAGGCATGACGAAAAATGGTTCGGAACCAATTATAAACCAGGAGCATTTTTACAAGTAAGATTAAATGAACCCCTGGTTGAAAAGACAAATTCTTATAAAGCAGTTGCTACAATACAACGGGTACATTCCAACAAAACCTGGAAGAATACAAAAGGAGAAGTCATAATTTATTTTAAAAAGGATACAGCATTAAATAAACTTAGTTACGGTTCCATTCTTATTGTTTCAAAAACCCTGCAAGAAATTAAAAATAGTGGCAACCCCGGAAGTTTTGACTATAAACGCTATAGCCTTTTCCAGGGAATTACGCATCAACTTTATTTGACACAACAGGATTTTATTTTGTTGCCTGGGAAAGACAAATCTTTTCTAAAAGAACTAATATTCCAGAGCCGATCATTTATTATATCTATCCTGAGACATTATATAAGCGGCGATAAAGAACAAGGTTTAGCAGAAGCATTATTAATTGGGTATAAAGATGATCTTGATAAAAACCTGGTTCAATCTTATACAAACACAGGCGTAGTGCATGTTATAGCCATATCAGGCTTACACCTTGGTATCATATATTGGTTACTTCTTTTATTAACCAAACCTTTAAAAAGCAAAAAAACCGCTTTGCTTCGTTTGGTATTTATTATTGCCGGATTGTGGTCGTTTAGTTTATTAGCAGGTGCGCAACCTTCCGTACTTCGATCCGCGGTAATGTTTACCGCCATTGCCTGCAGTACTGTTATTAGCCGTAGAACTTCTATTTATAATACTTTGGCCTTGTCTGCTTTTTTACTGCTTTGGTATAACCCTTTTTGGTTATGGGATGTTGGTTTCCAGTTATCTTATTCGGCTGTTTTAAGCATCATTATCTTTTTTCGTCCTATTTATAATTGGATCTACTTCCCTAATAAAGGGATTGATTTTATTTGGAAACTTATGGCTGCTTCTCTTGCAGCGCAAATACTTACATTACCAATTAGTATTTATCATTTCCACCAGTTTCCATTTTTGTTTTTAATTGCCAACTTGTTTGCAGTTCCGTTATCAAGCATCATACTTATTGGAGAAATAATACTTTGCCTGTTTCATTTTATTACGCCATTTGCAACCTTTATAGGTTACCTGTTGCAAAAATTAATCGTGCTGATGAACGAAGCGGTTTTAAATCTTGACCAATTATCTTTTGCAGTTTGGAACGGGCTTTCCATATCTGTTTGGCAGGCAATTTTACTTTATTGCATTATTGGTTTATTAAGTTTTTGGCTTTTAGAAAAAAGTAAAAAGGCTCTGCCAATTGCAATAGGCTTTTGTTTTTTGTTTTTTCTACTTCGCACAGTTTCTTTTTTAAATGCTAACGATCAAAAGAAAGTCATTGTCTATAATGTGCCGAAATACCCGGCAATTGATTTTATAGATGGCAGAAATTATTTCTTCGCCGGCGATACTACTTTGGAACATAATGCATTCTTACGCAATTTTCATATTCAACCCTCTCGAATACTGCATCGCATTAATAAAAAAGAACTATTGCGAGAGAAGTCTTTTGCCTTTAATGGAAAAACGTTTTTAATTGTTGATACGACTTTACGCTTGAATCATTCACCGTCAAAACCACAAATTGACCTCTTGGTTTTATCTAAAAATCCAAAAATCTATATAACAAATCTGCAGAACGCGTTTTCTATTCAACAAATTGTATTTGATGGATCTGTGCCGAAATGGAAAGCCAAACTTTGGAAAAGGGATTGTGATTCATTAAACATTCCTTATTATGATGTAAGCGAAAAAGGTGCTTTTGTGATGAAGTTATAGACACCTACCTTTGCCCACCAAGAATATGAAATTGTGAAATAATTTTTTCAATTTCCACACCATTATACCTGACGATGCTTTGCTATTTATTTAAATAGGAAGGATTAATTTTTTACCAATGAATAAAAAAATATCAGCAGCGCTTATTTCTGTCTTTTATAAAGATGGGCTGGAGCCGGTTGTACGTCAACTTAAAAGCCAGGGAGCAATAATTTATTCTACAGGCGGCACGCAAAAATTTATTGAAGATTTGGGTATTGACGTTGTGCCCGTTGAAAAGTTGACATCCTATCCATCTATTTTAGGCGGTCGTGTTAAAACCTTGCATCCGCTTGTGTTTGGCGGTATATTAGGGCGTAGGTCCAATGAAGTTGATCTACAGGAAATGAAAGAATACGGAATTCCCGAATTGGATTTAGTAATTGTTGATCTATATCCTTTCCAGGAAACACTTTTAACTACCTCGGAGGAAAAGCAAATCATTGAAAAAATAGATATTGGCGGGCCTTCTATGATCCGTGGCGCTGCAAAAAACTTTAGTGATGTTGCTGTTATTGCATCGAAAAATGATTATGGCGAATTGGTTACCATATTAAAAAACCAAAATGGCGAAACAACCTTAATGCAACGAAAGGCATTTGCAGCAAAAGCTTTTCAAATAGTTGCAGATTATGATATTGCAATTTCCAATTATTTCAATCCTGGTGCACCTTTAACTGTTTTTGGGCAAGAAGAAAAAACGGTATTACGTTATGGCGAAAATCCACACCAGCAAGCTGCTTTTTACGGCAACCTAAACCAATGTTTTACCCAGTTGCACGGTAAAGAAATTAGTTATAATAATCTTGTTGATATTGATGCTGCGATAGAATTAATAAAAGAATTTACCAGTACTACTTTTGCTGTGATTAAACACACAAATGTTTGTGGTGCTGCAAGTAGGCCAACAGTTTCAGAAGCCTGGAAGGAAGCTTTAGCAGGCGATACGGAAAGTGCGTTTGGTGGCGTACTGGTTTGTAATGGTTCAATAGATGGAACGACTGCAACAAGTATTAATGAAATATTTTTTGAAGTATTAATAGCGACTTCTTTTTCGGACGAAGCGTTGTCAATTTTAAAATCGAAAAAGAACCGCATTCTGCTACAATTAAATGAAAAAGCGTTTGCAGATAAAATGTATAAATCTGTATTAAACGGCACTTTAGTTCAGGATAAAGACAAAGGCAATTATAGCAAATGGGAAGAAGTTGGTGGAAGGAAAGCTAATGAATCAGAAAAAGAAGATCTTGAATTTGGAAATATTATTTGCAAACATTTAAAAAGCAATGCCATTGCTTTGGTAAAAAATAAACAATTAATTGGTAAAGGATGTGGACAAACAAGCCGCATTGATGCTTTGCGGCAGGCTGTTGAAAAGGGCAAACAATTCAATTTTGACTTAACCGGAGCCGTTATGGCTAGTGATGCTTTTTTTCCATTTAGTGATTGTGTTCAATTAGGAAAAGAAGCGGGCATAACTGCCTTCATTCAACCGGGTGGATCAATAAGAGATAAAGACAGCATTGAATATTGCGTACAACATAACCTGGTTATGGTAATGACAGGGCTGAGACATTTTAAACATTGATTTCATTGTTTGATAAATAATATTCAGACAATCGAACATTCACATTTCAATAGAATTGCTATTGCACAAGAGTGCGACGCAACCATAGCTTAATAGATAGATGAACCCTGATCCCCAAATAAAAGATACAGCAGCAAGCGATGCACAATCGGGCCAGGGAATGATGTATTACCTATCGAAATTTAACCCGCTGTATTTTCATAAAAAAGGTACAAGGGCAAAAGCATTAATAGCACTTGCTTTGGTTTGTTTTTTTTGGGGTACCACATGGATCGCATCTAAAGAAGGCGTACGACATATGCCACCATTGCAACTAGCAGGTATCAGGCAATTTTTTGGCGGACTTTGCTATGTTCTTTTTTTTATTGTAAAAGGAACAACGTGGCCAAAAGGAAAAGAATGGGGATCTGTGTTGGTGCTTAGCTTTTTAAATTTTATGTTAAGCAATGCACTTTCTACATGGGGCGTAAAATATATTTCTGCAGGATTGGGTTCTGTTATCGGTGCAATTTTTCCATTGTGGTTAGTGATTATAATGATGATTGGAGCCCGAACAAAAGTTCAATCGAAAACGGCTATTGGCTTGCTGCTTGGCTTTGCCGGCATTTGCGTAATTTTTTACGAGCACTTACACGATTTTATTAATCCCGATTTTAGATTTGGAATAGTTTTATCATTAGCATCTACCTGGTCGTGGGCTTTTGGGACATTATATACAAAAAAACATGCTGCGCTTTTTAATCCATATTTTAGTTTGGGCTTGCAAATGCTGATATCCGGAGCAATACTTTTTTTGTTTACAAATTTATGGGGGACAGCAATTCCATTGGCATCAATTCCCTGGCAATCATGGACAGCTATTGCTTACCTGGTTATTTTTGGTTCTGTTATTTCCTTTATTGCTTATTTATACGCACTTCAAAATTTGCCAACAGAGCAAGCAAGTATTTATGCCTATATAAATCCTGTTGTTGCTGTCTTATTGGGCTGGATGATCTTTGGAGAGAAACTAACGGGCTTTATCATCACAGGAACACTGATTGCACTTTTGGGTGTATACCTTGTCAATAAATCGGCTATACGAAATCACACTTCTTCCAAGGAAGGCACAAATTGATTTATTAATTACAGACTTTATTTAAAAATTTAAAATAAACATCCCGCCATCCTTGGTATAAATTACCAGTACCAAGAAATTGATTATGCCATACCGTTATAAGCGTACCATTTACTTCTTTAACTACTTTATAAAAAGAAATAAGCTCCTCCAAAGTTTGGCCAGTTGAAAATTTTTGTTCGTAAAAAGAATTAGCATCCATAAAGCAAAATGGATGAATTAATAAGTTCGATTTTTCTTCTTTTTCCAAGTCGTACCAAAAAAAAGAAGTGGTAATTGAAGCCCTAAATCCATTAATGGTACCGTATCCCATTGAATAATCGTCAGTAATGCCAGCTGCAATTAAATTGCGAAATGTATCAGGAAATGAGAAACGTATATAATGCTGCCGTGAAAGCTGAATTTCTTTTTTGATCAGGCCAGATAAAAAATCTTTCTCTTTTATAAAATAAATATGATCATCGCCACTGTGCCATGATGGATGAAGGCCAATATCGTACTTCGTTGCATTTTCTTTAATCAGGTTCTTGAACTGGGTATTTTTTATTGAAATGTTCTTATCATACTTGTTTCTCAATTGACCTACATGAAAAAAATATATAGGTTTTAATGACCATTTTTTATGCATTTCATCCATCCACTCATAACTATCAAAAGGATCTTTTGCTTTATCCAATAATACGTTGACCCTCTGCTTCGCTGATTTCCAATCTCGTTGAATTATGGACCTTGCAAAACCGCCCACATTTCTTAAAAATCCTTTGTTTTTGAAACTCCAGGCAATATCAATATCGTAGGATGGAATAAATTGAAATTTTTTTTCTGCCAACAAGGCATTTGGAAATTGTTTTTTTAATTCCCTTCGAAAGTATTCTAGCCAGGTATTAATTAAGGGTTGATGTAAAAATCCTTCTTTAAATGCTATAGAATTTTGGTGTGCAAATCTTCCGTATTCATCCTCCTGGAATGGAAGATATTCTTCATAACGAGACAATAAATAAAAGATGGCTGAAAACATGTCGAACTCTATTGAGCCGGCAGTTTTAAATAGTGCTTTGAAATTATTGGCGTGCAAAAAACAATCTACTTCAATATTTAGAATTCCATGTTGCTGCAAAAGCGGCGCCGGCCTTATCCAGATTTCGTTTTCAATTATTTTATTTTCCGAATAATTGATTCGAACATCTTTGTAATTAGAAAATTCTTCAACATTGGTAGTAATGTCGATGTTTGTTTTAAAATAGTCTGAAAGAAAATCAACTATATAATTAAAACGAGGAGAAAAAATATTCGAAAATATAAGCACAGCCCAATTTAAATCCTTTTTTTGTTCTTGTCTTGCCACAATTGGTTGAAAGTTTTTTCCGGGAAGTTTAATTCACTCCGGTGTTTTTTCCAGCCTGGAACAAAAGTGTTGATCATATAATTTTTCAGCCTTGCCGAACCAATATTCATCGTACTTCTTTTTAGCATGGCTTTCTTCCAAAACTTCCACGCCATTCTTTCAACGAAAGAAGAACTATTCTGTTTAACAGCTTCATTTCTATTGTCTAATAATAACTCGTGCAGGTTTATTTTTACTGCACAAACTTCGGTACAATTGCCGCATAACGATGATGCATAACTTAAATGCTTCCAGTCGTCCATTTGTTTTAAATGCGGCGTAATTACCGAACCAATAGGACCACTGTATGTAGTACCGTAAGCATGCCCGCCAATATTTTTGTACACAGGGCAAGCATTAAGGCAAGCACCACAACGAATACAATAAAGGCTTTCGCGACTTTTTACATTGCTTAAAATATTTGTACGTCCATTGTCCAATAAAATCACGAACATTTCTTCAGGCCCATCCTCCTCTCCTTTTTGCCTTGGACCTGTAACGACAGAATTGTAAGAAGTTATTTTTTGACCGGTACCATAGGTTGAAAGCAAAGGCCAAAACAAGGCGAGATCTGTAAAAGAAGGAATTACTTTTTCAATTCCAACAATAACGATATGGGTTTTTGGATAAGAGCAACTCAATCGGCCATTGCCTTCATTTTCTGTAATGGCAATTCCGCCAATATCAGAAATAATAAAATTAGCACCGGTGATTCCTATTTGTGCTTGCCGGTATTTTTCTCTCAACTTTGCCCTTGCTACAAGTGTTAATTCTGTCGGAGAAAGGTTGGCTGGCGTTCCCAGTTTTTCAGCAAATAATTTAGCAACATCTTCTTTGCTTTTATGCATCGCAGGCGTAACAATATGATAGGGCGGCTCATTATCCAGTTGCTGAATGTATTCGCCTAAGTCGGTTTCAACACTTTCGATATTATTTTTTTGCAGGAAATCATTTAAATGAATTTCCTCGGTAACCATGCTTTTACTTTTTACAATTGTATTGCATTCTTTTGCTTTACAAATTTTCAAAACTTCGGCCAATGCTTCTTCTGCAGTTTCGGCCCACAGTACTTTTGCGCCCTTACGTGCAATATTTGATTCAAAAATTTCCAGTTGCTTATCTAATGTTTCAATTGCTCTCCACTTGATGTTTTTTGCTTTTTCTCTTGCAAGATGTAAATCAGTAAATTGTTGTTTGCCTTGAGGTACAACAGCATTGTAGCGAGAAATATTAAAATTGATTTTGCGGCGATGTTCTTTATCCGCGGCTTTAACGGAGCTTTTTGCAAGAAAGGTGGTAGATTGATCTGACATTATTATTTTTCCAGTTTTGCATCAAAATGTTCAATTGCAACCTGGTGCAATGTTTCGTAAAATTCCGTACCAAACTTTCTTTCTATTGCTTCTTTTAAAAATTGATAAACAGGAAGCTTTACTTTTTTTCCAAGTGCACAACCGGGTGCACACAAAGTTTCACGCGGCTCGTAATTAACCATCGTGTACTCTTTGGTTATATTTAGCCTGATTGGAAATAAATGACAACTAATAGGTTTTTTCCAGTCTAACTTTTTATCATAATAAGCAGCTTCAATACCGCACTTAATTATTCCATTATTATCACGAAAACCATAAGCACACAAAGAACCATTAATTGTAGGTGTTACCCAACCAAATTCTCTATCGTATTGAAATTTACCGGATCGTTTGATTTCTGCTCTTCCTTCAGGTGTGAGGTATTCCTTGATGACGTCATAGTTTTTTTCTATGATCTTCATTTCTTCTTTTTCAAGAGGTGCACCAGCATCTCCATCTTCGCAGCAACCGCCTTTGCATTTATTCAGGTCGCAAACAAATTGCGCTTCAACTACTTCGTCACTTACCAATACTTTGTCTATCGCTATCAAGGATGTGATTTTTTGTAAAGTTAGTCTGTTCTAAAAACCCTTTGGCTCATTTATACGAAACCAAATAAATTATTTCCACTGAATGGTATTAATCAGGTGCTCAAGATCTTTTTTTAAGAATTCATTTACGGGCCTTAACGAATCTTCGTTTGGTGTAGCATCAAAATACAATGCTCCGCGCAAAAAATGCTTTATCGTATCTGTAATAAAAAACTGGTTGGCTGTAGCCGTATTTCCTTTTAAATTAAAATACACACCTTCCACACCGGTTGGCGTAGTAAAAGGTTCGGGCTTAATAGCCGTAGCTACATTTGTATGTTGTTTATAAGCAAGGGTATAAGAATCATTTACCAATGAATCGAAATTATTTTTTCGGACATCTTTATAACTGATGTGAATGCGGCCATTCAGTTGCGGAAAATCAATGTTGATCCAGTAAGGGTTTTCAGGCTTGTCTTCAAAAAAAGAAGAATCCTGCGAAACCTTTCCATAAACAGGATATTCAAATGAATAAGGATAACCCGGCTGGTTAAATGAAACGTATTTTTTTTGAGGTAATTCTATTTTATAATAACCTCTAGGTTTAATTATATAATCGCTATTGCAAGCAAATAATGCAACAAAAACACTAACAAAAAAAATAGAGTATTTAATCCTTTGCATTTTTTTTATTAACAGCAACCTTAACTGTATTGATACGGTTTTTATTTATTTCTAAAACGGTAAAATGAAAATCGCCTGTTGAAATGGTTTCATTTATATCAGGAAAACCTCCAGCTATTTCAAGTACCAAACCACCCAATGAGTCGCTTTCCCCACGAACCTTATCAAACGTATCTAAAGGTAATCGCATTGAGCGGCACATATCATGCAACATAATTTTTGCATCCACAACAAAAGTATTATCATCTATATGCCTGATGGTATTTTCTTCTTCATCAAATTCATCGCGAATATCACCAATTACTTCTTCTAAAATATCTTCCATGGTAACGATGCCACTTGTGCCACCAAATTCATCTACCACAACCGCAAAATGTATTCTTTTGGTTTGAAATTCTTCCAAAAGATCCTTGATCAATTTAGATTCCGGAACAAATAATGGGGCACGAATAACCGGGTGCCAATTAAAGTTATGTTCGTTTAAAAAAGGCAACAGGTCTTTAGTATTTAGTACACCAACAATGTCGTCAAGGTTTGTTTTAAATACAGGCAACCTGGAATAATGAAGGTCTTCTATTTTCTTCTTCAAATCGTCGAAGCTTGTATTGTAATCAACGCCATTTACATCCAAACGAAAACGCATGATTTGTTTGACGGAAATGTTCCCAAATTTTACAATGCCTTTTAATATATTTTTTTCTTCCAGGCTTGATTCTTCATTGTTGATCTCAATTGCTTCATCCAGGTCACGCATATTAGCACTTTGCATTTCGTGCACACCGCTATGCTGGCTTATTCCATCTGCAATGGAAACCATGTATATGCTTATCCTGCGCAACAATAAATGCAAACCTTCTACAACAGCCGACGTACTGTATGCAAACCTCAAGTTGTTTTGAGTTGCCCAAACCTTCGGTAAAATTTTTCCAACCAACACCAATACAAAAGAAATAGAGGTGATTTTGATAAGCCAGTTAATCCAGGATACTTCAAATTGCAATACCGGGGTTAACAAAAAATTGGATAGTATGATAATGCTTATATTAAAAAAAGTGCCGGCAATTAAAAGTGAAGTATAAACCGCCTTTCGTTCATCTAATAATGTAGTAATGCGTTTTGCCGCTGCATGTTGTTTTGTCTTCAGCATATTTACATCGCGGCTTTGCAACGTAAACAGGGCTATTTCGGCACCGGAGGTAACGAAACTTAATAGAAATAGTACAATCAACAATACAACTAAAAAAACAGCGCTTTGTGGGTTCGCAACTAAGAAAGTATAAACAAAAGAAAAAAGTAAATTACCAATCGACGAATAGTCCAAAGCAAATTTTTTGGTGAACGAAATTACAGAAGCGCCTGCTTTTATTTAAATGATCCGCAAATTTATTCTTTTTCTACGCTAAAAAGAAAGGTCTTCATTATGATCTATTGGCGGTGGTGGTGGAGGCGTCCCTTCAACACCAGGTTCTGCATGATTGCCAGGGTGATGACCTGCGTCTGTCCGCTTATCCAACATGATCAGGTTATCGCCAACTACTTCCGTTGCAAACTTGCGATTGGTTTCCTTGTCTTCCCAACTACGGGTTCTTAATCGTCCTTCAATGTATACCAGGCTGCCTTTGTGAAGATATTTTTGCGCTAATTCTGCTAGTCCGCGCCATAATACTACGGTGTGCCATTCGGTTTGCGAAACCAGTTTGCCCGAACGGTCCTTAAAAGTTTCGGTTGTTGCCAAAGGAAATTTGGCTACTGCAATGTTTCCTTCTAAAAATTGAACATCAGGATCTTTACCCAAATTGCCAATTAGCATTACTCTGTTTACGCCTCTCATACCTTACAATTTATCGTTAATAAATACCGCCTGTTAAATCGCCTCACTAAATTTAATAAAAACCAACAAATTTATTGCCAGTAACTAAAGGTTTTGGCTTAAAACATATTGCAGTGTTTTAGGGAAAGCAAGTTGCTTGATGTCTTTTTTATTGATCCACTGGTAATGAGGTATGTTGATTTTTTTTTGGAGTAATAATTTGTAGAATGAAAAATAGATAACCTGGTGCGTTAATCGTTGCGCATCTTCGGCTGGCACACTTTCAATTTTGTAGGTATTTCTTTCGATGCCGAATGATTTTTCTATTTGTTCTAAAAGCTCATATTGTTTTAATTTTTTGTCACCTTCAACAAGCAACACCTCGTGCAAACTATGCCATATATCCTTTGCAGTACGCTGTTTTACGGCAACGGTATTTTTATGTTCTAGAATAAAATAATGAAACCAGCGCTCTTTTATTTTTAGTTTTTTATCCTTTACGGGTAAGGCTAATTGTTTGTTTTGAAGAAATGCTTTACAATATTTATTAAAAAAACAGTGAGCACATTCAGGCGATGGTTTGCAAATAGATGCACCAAAATCCATGATAGCCTGGTTATATTCTGCCGCTTTTTTTGGGGGCAATAGTTGTTGCGCCTTTTCTATAAAGATTTTTTTACCTAAGGTGCTATCAATTGGAATTTCAATATCAAAAATGCGGGAGAGCACCCTGAAGACATTTCCATCGAGTACTGCATGGGGTAGATTATATGCAAA
This sequence comes from Chitinophagaceae bacterium, assembly GCA_036676725.1. Taxonomy (GTDB): domain Bacteria; phylum Bacteroidota; class Bacteroidia; order Chitinophagales; family Chitinophagaceae; genus Flavisolibacter. The sequence goes on along the minus strand of JAKFCI010000539.1, from coordinate 7,982 downwards.
AGAAGTAATGGCCGCTGCCGTATAAGGCCCTATCCCTTTTAAAGCCAGTACAGCAGCATAATCGGTTGGAAAAACTCCATCCAGCTCTTCAGTAATAAATTTTGCCGTGCTAATTAAATTACGACACCGGGAATAATAACCTAACCCTTCCCAAAGTTTAAATACCTGGTTTTCAGGCGCTTTTGCTAAATCTTGAATGGTAGGATAGGTATTTATAAAGCGTTGATAATATTTTAACCCCTGCTCTACACGGGTTTGCTGCAGGATAATTTCGCTCAGCCAGATTTTATAAGGATCTTTTTCGCCTTTCCATGGCATTTGCCGGCTATTTTCTAATCGGTTCCATTTTAATAATCCTTCAACAAATTTTTGTATAAAAAGCTTATTTGTTACCGTTATATTTTGAGCTGAATCAACCATTTATTTAAAAAATCCACAACTTAATTCCAAATCATAGTCTATTCTATTGACAATCATTATATTTAACACTATATTGCTTTATCAAAACTGAATAAAAAAAAAGCTAATGAGAAAAGCTGATCTTGTAAACCAAATTTCCGAAAAAACAGGCATACCCAAGGTAGATGTCCTTGTTACCCTGGAGTCCATGTTTAAAGAGATCAAAGAATCTCTTGCCAAAGGCGAAAATATATACATTAGAGGCTTTGGATCTTTTATTACTAAAAAAAGAGCTGCAAAAATTGGCAGAAACATTAAGAAAAACGTGGCTGTTCATATACCCGAACACCATATTCCTGCTTTTAAGCCTGCAAAAGAATTTGTTGCGGAAGTTAAGAAAACCGCTGTTCTGGGGTAACTTTGCACACCTTTTAAAAAGAGGTGGTTATAGAAATGAAGAAGCCTCAATGGATCGTGGCAGCAACTGTTGTATTACTTACACTTGGCTTGTATGCCTTAACACAGAACGCTGTATTTGGACATAACCCTAAAAAAGCTAGTGCAACTGCTACAACAACAGAAGCATCCGATAGCCATGAAGGTCATGATCATGGAGATGGTGTACTAATAGATACCATACTTTTTCACGCTAAAGAAGCGCTATCTCCACAACAACTAACAAGAATTAACTTTTTAGAAAGTTCCATCACCCGGGGTGATGTTACTGAACAAAAAACACATGTGTTTCACCAGTTAGCAAAGTTCTGGAAAGACACCGCTCATATATTCGAGCCTTTTGCCTGGTATACTGCAGAAGCAGCCCGGTTGGAAAATTCAGAAAAATCCCTCACCTTCGCAGCCCATTTATTTTTGAATAACCTGAAATCTGAAGGCAGCCCCCAGTTAAAAGATTGGAAAATGCACCAGGCGCAGGATTTATTTGAACGTTCTTTGAGAATTAACCCTGCAAATGATTCTTCGAAAGTAGGATTAGGTGCAACCATTTTATTTGGTGGCTCCGAAGCCCCGATGGAAGGTATTTCGAAGATCAGGGAAGTAGTTGAAAGAGATTCATTAAATGTTTATGCTCAAATAACTTTGGGGCAGGCATCAATGATCTCTGGCCAGTTAGACAAAGCAATAGAACGTTTTGAAAAAGTAGCCAGGCTACAACCAACCAACCTGGAAGCTTATATTTCTTTAGCCGATGTTTACGAACGTAAAGGTGAAAAGCAAAAAGCGATTGAATGGTACAAACGCAGTTTGCCTTTAATTGAAATTGAAGGGTTAAGAAAAGAAGTGAATAAAAGAATAAACGAGTTAAGTAAATAACTAATTAATAAAAAAACATTTTAGAGTATGCCTTGTGGTAAAAAAAGAAAGCGTCATAAAATTGCAACACATAAACGCAAAAAAAGATTAAGAAAAAATCGTCATAAAAAACGTAAATAGTTTTTAATGATTTTCCGGGGAGGTTTAGGCTTTCCCCGGATTTTACATATCGCTGATTGTGATATACCGGTTGCAACCCCCTCTCTATTTGCTCCTTCAAAATATCATACAGAAAAGTGACTGCAGCATTCCGGTGTTCGATTCAATCAGTATGGATTATGTTCATACATAAAGCTGTAGTAATGTGAACAAAGAACTTATTATTAATGCTGCTGCGCATGGCGTAGAAATAGCATTACTGGAAGATAAAAAGCTTGTAGAATTACATAGCGAAAAAACAGATGCAAGATTTGCAGTAGGCGACTTGTATTTAGGAAAAGTAAAGAAACTCATTCCTGGGTTAAATGCTGCTTTTGTTGACGTCGGTCACGAAAAGGATGCCTTTCTGCACTATACAGATTTAAGCCCTTATGCCCGTTCCCTCCTTAAGTTTACGCAACAGGCGATTAATGATAAAACCGAAGGTTTTGACTTTTCAACTTTTGAAAACGAACCCGAGATCATTAAAACAGGCAAGATAAATGAAGTGCTTAATGGCAAGCCAAATATTCTTGTGCAAATTTTAAAAGAGCCTATTGCTGCTAAAGGACCACGTTTAAGTTGCGAAGTTTCACTTCCTGGTAGGTTTGTGGTACTAACGCCTTTTAATGATGTTGTAGCCGTTTCCCGCAAAATTCATTCGTCAGAAGAGAGAAAACGTTTGCAACGCATTGTTGAATCTATTAAGCAAAAAAATTACGGTGTCATTGTACGTACGGCTGCCGAAGGCAAGAATACCGCAGAACTTCATGAAGACCTGTCTGAATTAATTGCAACCTGGCAAACCATCCAGAAGAATTTAAAAGGAGCTGTTGCGCCAACTAAAATATTGAGTGAGCAAACGAAAACAACTTCCATGCTGCGTGATCTGCTGAATGCAGATTTCAATAAGATCGTAACTAATGATAAAAGCATTTATAATGATGCTAAAAGTTACATTCAAAAGATTGCTCCTGAAAAAGCAGACATCGTAACATTTCACCAAAATGGTACAGCTATTTTTGATCAATACGGTGTAACCAAACAGGTAAAATCTTCTTTTGGAAAAACAGTTAATTTAAATAGTGGCGCCTATATTATTATAGAGCATACCGAAGCACTTCATGTAATTGATGTTAACAGCGGTTATAAAAGCGTAAGCAATAACCAGGAGCAGAATGCCATGGAAACTAACCTGGAGGCTGCCGAAGACATTGCAAGACAATTACGGTTAAGAGATATAGGTGGAATTATTGTGGTAGACTTTATTGATATGAAGTTACCCGATAACAAAAGAAAATTGTTGGAAGCAATGGATGCATTTATGCAACCTGATAGGGCCAAGCATGCTGTACTTCCTATATCGAAATTTGGTTTGATGCAGATCACCCGCCAGCGGATGAAACCTGAAATGAACATCAACACGCAGGAAGTATGTCCTAGTTGCGAGGGTACCGGCAAAATAGCTTCTACACTTATATTGGAAGATGATATTGAGAAGAACCTTAATTACTTAATCACGCATCAACATAAGAACCTTACTGTTGTTGTTAGTCCAATTGTATATGCTTATTTAACCAAAGGCTGGCTTTGGAGTAAGGCTGCCAAATGGAAACGTAAGTTCAAACAAAACGTAAAGGTAAAAGCAGACAGCAATTACCACATTACCGAATTCCGTTTTTTTGATCAGGACGGAGAAGAAATAAAAATCTAAACAAACTACATAAATAAAAAAAACCTCCAGTTACGGAGGTTTTTTTTATGTCATTCTGATAAAAATTAATAACCTGGATTCTGTTCGATGATGCCGCTGCTGGCACTCACTTCCTGTCCTGGAATTGGAAAAACCAATTTTGGATCATCCCATGCAAATGTTCCTGTAGTTTGGCGTAACCTTTTTATATCATGAATACGAACACCTTCAAACGCAAGTTCCAAAACTCTTTCTTTTAATACATCCTCTAATGTTGGAGCCACAATCGGTGCTAAGCCAACACGGTCTAAGTTGCGGATTTTTGCAAGATCATTTGCCGGTGTATCGCCAACAGAACTTCCTAACCTGATATTACACTCGGCACGAACAAGGTACATTTCAGCCAAACGAACGACAGGTAAGTTTTGAGAGAATGAATTCCATTTTGCACTGTAGTCATTTCCTGGGCGTGCACCAATTCCTTTGTAATACCATTCTGTTTTTCTAAAATCACCAGCGGGGTAAGAATTTACAAAAGCAGCATCGATACGTACATCTGCACGACCAACACCTGGGAAGCTCGCATAAAACGTTGCCATACCGTCATTAGAGGTTCCTGCATTATTTTGTACATCCTGTTCAATTTCCCAAATTACTTCAGGCGTATTGTCTTGTGTAAATGCATCCATGATATTATTATTCATTGAATACAAACCGCTTTCAATAACATCATTTGCAGCTGCCAATGCATTTGCATAATCACCTTTTTGCAAATAGACACGTGCAAGAAATGCCAAAGCCGTATACTTATCAACCCGGCTGCCATTTTCATCTGGTAATTTAGAAGCGGCTGCTGTTAAATCGGTAATCACTTGTGCATAGACCTGTGCTACTGTGCTGCGTGGATCAGCAGGCGCCTCAGTAAGATAGGGCGTCGTTCTTAACACTACACCCAAATGCCCATTATCAGCAGTTGCGCCCCATGGCAAAGCATAATATCTAACTAATTCAAAATGTAAAGCACCACGTATAAATAGCGCTTCACCTTCGTATTGATTTTTTAAATCAGGATCAGTGACAACATCCACGGCATCGAGTACAATGTTTGCCATATTGATGGTGCGATAAGCATTATTCCAGGTACGAGCTGCTTCTGCATTATCACGGGTCATATTCTTATTAGCAACATCTCGTTGTCCCTGGAAAGTGCCCCTCCAGGAAGCATAACCTTCGCTTGCCTGTAAATCTGCCAATAAGAAAAGATTTGTACCGTATAACGAACCTGCCGATAATAATGAATAAGTACCAATAACTGCGGCATCAACATCTGCGGCAGTTGTTAGTGCGGTACTTGCATCAATGCTTTGCTTTGGTTTTACATCTAATTCCTTGTCGCAGCTTTGCATAAAAATAGCCGTGGACAATAAAAATGATGCAATTATATATTTTGATTTCATGTATAATTTAATTTATCGATGATTAAAATCCAAGGTTAATACCAATACTAATGGTTTTGGCTTGCGGTGGTGTGTAAAAATCATGACCCAGATTGATGTTACCTGTATAGGTTGTATTCACTTCAGGATCGTACCCATTGTAATCCGTAAACGTAAATAGATTAGTAGCAGCCACGTAAATGCGGGCATTATCCAGCTTCACCCGGCTTAGTATTCCCCTGGTGAAATTGTAACCAAGGTTTACACTTTTCACACGGAAATAGGAACCATCCTGAACCCAACGAGATGATTTGCGACCACCATTTGATTCGTATAATCTTGGCTGTGGAATATCTGTAATATCTCCTGCTTTTTTCCAGTAGTTCATTTGATCTACTGTTTGGTTATCAAAATAATCTCCATTTACAGATTGGAAGAATCCTGCTATGTTATAAAGATCACCGCCTTTTACAAACTGGCATTGAACATCCAGATCAAAACCTTTGTAACTGAAACGGTTATTAAAGCCACCATAATAATCAGGGTTCGGATTCCCAAGAACCGTATCAACAGCAGCAGAAAAACTGTTTGTTGGCTTTCCATCAGCCATCATATATAATGCATCACCATTATCAGGATCAACACCCATATATTTTCTTCCATAAAACTGGCCGAACGGTTCTCCAACAAATAATCTTCCTAATGTTCTGGAACCTGAAGGAACAGGAGAAACTAGTTTTGTTACTTTATTTCTATATGTAGAAATGTTTGCGGATGCAGTCCATCTTAAATCGCCTGTAAGAATATTGCCATTAATAACAAACTCCCAACCGTTGTTTTCCATGCTACCTATGTTTTTTGTAATGGTAGTAAACCCATTTACTGCAGGTAAAGGCACATTCAACAAAAGGTCTTTTGTGTTTTTTCTGAAATAATCAACTTCACCGGTAATGCGATTATTTAAAAATCCAAAATCAAGACCTACATCAAATTGGTCTGTTCTTTCCCAACTTAAATCCGGAACGCCAATTTGAGAGGCAATCAAACCTGCAATGTCTGCATAATCTGTAGCACTGAATAAACTTAAAGAACTAAAGTTTCCAATTTCAGCATTTCCCGTTTTACCATAACTAGCTCTTAATTTTAAAAAACTTAGAGCGTCAGAATTTTTCAAAAAGCCTTCTTCCGAAATGATCCAACCCGCTGAAACTGCCGGGAAATATCCATACCTGTTATTCTCGCCAAAACGTGAAGAACCATCTACACGCATACTTGCTCCAAGTAAGTAACGATCAAATAACTTGTAATTTGCTTTTGCAAAATAGGAAGCAAAGGCAAAGGCAGTTTCTGTTGAAGATGCATCTTCTATAGTAGTAGCACTAGCTAGTTTTGTAAACTTGTTACTTGGAAAACCAATGCCTGTTGCATTTGCTCCACTGGTTTTTCCTTTTTGAAATTCAATACCTGCAACGGCATCTACCACGTTATTTTCATTTAAAGCCTTGTTGAAACTTAAAGTATTGGTGTAAGTAACAATGTTTGAAGTTACCTGGCCATTATAAGCACTTCCACCTGGCGCACCATCTAAAGTTTCCCTTCCTAAGTATTCTTCCTCTTGCAAATTGATCCAGTCTAAACCAACCTGGCTTCTAAATAAAAAGCTTGGAGAAATAGTGAATTCACCAAAGACATTTGAAATAGACCTTGAAGTAGTTGCTTCCCTTGATGAACTTACATGATCTATCAGGTAGTTATAATATAATGTATTAGGATTTGGCGAACCGTCTGCCAGATACATGGCATGAACAGGAGGCAAAGCATTTAATTGCAATGGATTTGTAAAGTTATTATCCGCAGAAACCCTGTTGTTTAAGCTCCTGGCTAAAGAAAGGTTGGCGCCAACTTTAAACCTGTTTGAAATTGAATGATCGATATTTAAACGTGCGTTACCTCGGTTTAAAGCATTGTCAAGTATAATACCTTTTTGGTCGTTCCAGGAACCGCTTAATAAAAACTTGGTTCTTGCATCGCCACCACTCACTGACAAATTATATTGGGTAATGGAACCATCCTGGAAAGCTGCATCGGCAAAATTGCTGTTGTTGGTACTGTTCCAGTCTGTTGTTCCAGATTCAGCTTCAAATTCATCAGCAGCGTTATAACCCATATTCTCTGCAGCAGCGGTAAATAATTCCCTGTACTGATCTGCATTTAAGAATTTTTGTTTTTTTGTTGGTCGGCTCCAGCCAGAATAATAACCAAGATTGATTTTGGTTTTACCTGCTTTACCCGATTTGGTTGTTACTAAAATAACTCCATTAGAGGCCCGGGCCCCATAAATAGCTGAAGAAGCTGCATCTTTTAAAACCTCAATGGATTCTATATCATCAGGGTTTAGTGTAGCCAAAGGATTATCTGGCTCTGTATAGCTTCCTAATGCCTGGGTAACTGCAGGCACCCCGTCAATAACAACAAATGGTTGTTGATTAGCGGAAATCGAGGAAATACCTCTAACCCTAATGGTTAAACCTTGTCCTAATTTACCACTGCCTGAATTAATAAAAACCCCGGAAGCTCTACCTTGTAATGCAGACTCGAAAGAAGGTAAAGGCAGATTTTGGAAGTCTTTGCTGCTTACTTTAGAAATTGAGGAGGTAACATCTCTTTTAATCCTGGTACCATAACCAACTACAACGACTTCAGATAATGAATTATCGCCCTGGACTAATGAAACATTCAAGTTGCCATTTGCAGGTCTTTCAACACTTTGATAGCCAACATAGCTAAACACAAGTGTTCCATTTGCAGGCGCAGTTACCGAAAAATTACCATCAGGACCTGTTGTAGTTCCTGTATTTGTATTTTTAACCAAAACGGCAACGCCGGCAAGCGGATTGCCTTGAGGATCAGTAACCCTGCCGGTTACCGTTGTTTGTGCCCATACAAATTGCACGACAAACATCAAACCCATTAAAAGCAGGCTT
>JAKFCI010000538.1:0-2451 GCA_036676725.1 Chitinophagaceae bacterium | reverse complement strand
TGAGCATGAACGTTACCTTGTTGAAAAGCATTTTAAAAAACCGGTGATTGTTACCAACTATCCGAAAGAAATAAAATCGTTTTACATGCGGCAGAATGATGATGGTAAAACTGTTGCCGCTATGGATATTTTAGCACCGGGTATTGGAGAAATTGTAGGTGGTTCGCAAAGGGAAGAACGCCTGGATAAGCTGGAGGAAAGAATGAAAGAAATGCACATTCCAACCGAAGATCTTTGGTGGTATTTAGATACACGCCGTTTCGGAACCGTTCCGCATTCGGGCTTTGGCCTTGGCTTTGAGCGCATGGTGCAATTTGTAACCGGCATGGGAAACATTCGCGATGTAATTGCTTTTCCCCGGACACCAAAAAGCGCCGAGTTTTAATTGAGCCTATTCGTGAATAGAAAGAACCGGGATGTTGGATTTATGAACCAGTTCGCTAGTATGTAGTTTAAAGAACAAGCGTTCTACCAGGTTGTGCTCGTGCGGCAAGAGCAATAAAAGATCTGCATTTATTTCATTGATATAACGCTGAAGTCCATGCGCAATATCGGTATCCTGCACTGCATGAAAGACCGGTTTAACTTCTTGCAGTTGCTCTAGGATTACATTTTCATTTATGGTTTCCGTATGCTTTTCGAAGACATGAACTACATGCAATTCGGCATTCAATCCTTTTACAACATTAATGATCTTTTGTGCAGATTGCGTTGTTCCGGAAAGGTCAGATGCTAAAACGACTTTTGAAAGTTTGAAATTAGAATATCCTTCAGGAATGGCAAGAACCGGGGTGTTTGTATGCCGGATAACAGACATTAAAGTACTTCCAAAAATACTGTCATCTTTCGGTCCCCTGTTTCCCAACACAATCATAAATGGATCGAAACTTTTTACCAAGATATTGGTCTCATCAACAAGGTCACCTATTTTAACTTCCGTTGAAATTTGGATGCCAGGGTAGCTTCTTTCTAAATCGGATTTTATTTTTTGAATATTATTTTCTGCATTTTTTTGTAATTCTTCGTAAGGAACGATAGGTATCAACATGTCATTCATGATAACGGGCAGGCTATATACATGTAATAATACGAGTTGCGCACCTAAATGATTACTTAGCCATCCTGCAAACAAATTTGCAGCTTCGTTTTCAAATGAAAAGTCAGTTAATGCAATTATTGATTTCATGATAATGATTTAATCGATTCCTAATAACCTTATCCTCTATAAAAATACCCTTTATGGAAAACTCTAACAAACATGCTCATACTAAAAACTAATTATTATGGCACAAATTCAATTAAATCAAACCGGGTCAAAAACAAAGCCCACACACAATCTAAAAATTGATATGACGCCGATGGTTGATCTTGGATTTTTATTAATTACCTTTTTCATTTTTACTTCCGCTATATCGGAAAGTAAGGGTCTAAATCTTTACATGCCGAAAGACGGTCCCAATACTAACCAGCCAGCATCAAAAGCACTGACCCTCTTTTTAAAAAGTGATGATCAGATTGAATATTATTCTGGCAGATGGCAGGATGCAGTTGATGGCAGTAAGATGAGCACAACAAATTATCACCAGCAATATGGTATAGGTAAGATTATCAGGGAAAAGCAAAGGTTATTAGGTTCTTTAAAAGATGAATTAATGATATTGATAAAACCCACAAATGAATCTACCTACAATAATTTAATTGATGCATTAGATGAGATGACGATCAATGGAGTAAAGAAATACGCAATTTTGGATTTATCGGCAGAAGAAAAGGCTTTCTTCAAGCAATAAGCATTATAAAGTTTATCCTTCTATTTTTGCATCTTAAATTACAAAGCATGAATATTCCTGTAGTTGATCTTTCGGATTTTTTAAGTGGTGATCCGACCCGTAAACAAAATTTTGTGGAAGCTTTAGGCAGGGCTTATGAAGAAGTGGGTTTTGTTGCTGTAAAAAATCATGGAATTCCCGATGACCTGATAGCAGACTTGTATAAAAATGTTCAGGAGTTTTACAAACTGCCTTCCGAAACAAAATTAAAATACGAGAAAAAAGAATTAGCTGGCCAACGCGGATATACATCTTTTGGCAGGGAACATGCAAAAGGCTTTGATGCGCCGGATTTGAAAGAATTTTTTCAATTCGGGCAAACTGTTGAAGACAACAGCCCGATAAAAGAAGAATATCCTGATAATGTTACTGTTGAAGAAGTACCTGAATTCACGCCAACTTTATATAAAGCGTACCGGCATTTTGAAAAAAGCGGCACATCATTATTACAGGCAATTGCTTTGTACCTGGGCCTTGATGAACATTATTTCGATGAATATGTGCACAATGGAAATTCAATTTTACGTGCCATTCATTATCCGCCGATATTAAGTGAACCAAAATCTGCCATCAGGGCCGAACAACACGAGGATATTAATTTAATTACATTACTTGTTGGTGC
>JAKFCI010000537.1:0-2634 GCA_036676725.1 Chitinophagaceae bacterium | reverse complement strand
TTTGTTGCAATCGGCCATCAACCCAATTCTGATATTTTTAAAGGATGGTTAGATATGGATGAAGCTGGTTATATTAAAGCTATTCCCGGCACATCTAAAACCAATATAGAAGGTGTTTTCGCATCAGGCGATGTACAGGATAAAATTTACCGGCAGGCTGTAACAGCTGCAGGCAGTGGATGCATGGCAGCATTAGATGCGGAACGTTATCTCTCCGAAAAAGGGTTGCATTAATACCATTGATTTTTTATTATTACAATCACTAACTATGGATGGCTCGTTGACTATAGAAATTAAAGGCATGCGTGTATTTGCTGCACATGGCGTTCACGAAGAAGAAGCCAGAATAGGTAATGAGTTTGAATTAGATTTAGAAATTGAATTCAGCGCAGGAGATAAAGTAATTGCAGATTTGGATGAAACAATTAATTATGTTTCACTTATTGAAATTGTCAGGGCTGAAATTGCCATACGGCAACAATTATTAGAAACCATCGTTATGAAGATCGGTGATCGCATTTATGAAAAGTACAGCCAGGTACAGGTGATCAAAATATCACTTCGGAAAATAACACCTCCAATAACCAACTTTATTGGTTCTGTAGGCGTCAGTTATACGAAGTTTTATAAATAATACACTATGAAAATCTTATTAAGCTTGTTGTGTGGCTTATTCTTTTACAATGCCATTGCGCAAAGCGAGCAGCAATTAATAACGCAGGCCGATAAATACGAATCTTCTTTAAATGAAACTGCTGCGTTCGAAACTTTCAAACAGGTTATCAAAATAAATGCAAGAAATCACTATGCACTTTGGAAGTTAAGTGAATTGTGTAGTCGCATTGGTAACCGCCAGGCCACAACAAAACAGAAACAACAATATTTTAATGCCGGGAAAGCATATGCCGAATCTGCCATAAAATCTAACCCAGCAAGTGCTGATGGTTATTATGCATTAGCTGTTGCCATGGGCCGTTTTGCATTATCTCAATCGGGTAAGGATAAAATAAATGCGGTTAAAGAAATAAAATTAAATGCGGAAAAAGCAATTAAAATTAATCCGCAACATGGCCGTGCCTGGCACGTGGTAGGCAAATGGCATTACGAAGTAAGCAACCTTAATATGTTTGAAAAAGCAGGTGTTCAAATTATGTTTGGCGGCCTACCGAATGCTTCCTTAAAGCAGGCGATCAGTGCATATGAAAAAGCAAAAAATTTTGAACCGAACTTTGCGCTCAATTTTCTTGAATTGGCAAAAGCGTATAAACGTGATGGTCAAAAAGAAAAAGCAGTGCGTTTATTAAAAACGTTGCCAACTATTCCAAATAAAACAATGGATGATGTACGCATTAAAAAAGAAGGCGCCACATTATTAATACACCTGGAAGATAATTAAAGCCTGATCTTTCGCCATTTATTGCTTTTTATATAAAAGTAGGAAAGCGTAAATAGTGTCGACCAATACAACAACTCCGACATCCATCCCCAGAAAATAGAAAGCTGGTACAACTCCAAAATTGCATAAACATAAATGCAATAAATGATAATTGCCGAGAGTTCGATCATGAAGGTCATCCTGCTATTACCTGTACCTGTAACCGCATTTAACCAAACAGTTGCAAATGACATGAGTACCATGGCAAAGGCAACCAGGCGAATAATCGGAATCCCTGCTTTAATAAATTCATCGCCTAACCCATACACCGATAAATAGGCCGCAGGAAATAAGTTTAAAAGCAAACAAACTACTAACGAAATACCGGTGCTAATTTTAATTAATTTTTTTATTAATGGAACTACCTGGTCTTTTTTTCCTTGACCGATTACATTGCTTACCATGCTATTTGTGGTAGAAGCAAAGGCCCAGATAAACACGCCAAAAAAACCAAAAATGTTGCGCATGGTATTGGAAACTGCCAAACTTGTTTGATTTGTATTTCTCTCAATAAGAATGTAAAAAACAAACCAGCTAATAATGCTTATCGCATGTTGAAAAATGAGTGGTCCCGACATTTTGAAGATTGAAGTGGCAATAGTTGGATTCCATTTTAATCTTCCCAATAAAGAGAACTGTTTGTCAATTCCTCTTGATTTAATAACAAGAAAAATAACAAACATGCCTATAAATTCTGCTATAATTGACGCATAAGCAGCGCCGTTAAATCCAACCTGTGGAAATCCAAAAGCACCAAAAATCAAAACATAATCAAAAAATACATTTGCCAAAGCTTCGGCTAAAGTGCCTGCAACTAAAAATTTACTTTGGTTAATGCCCACCAATAAAGCATTGCGCATTTGGTAGATGTACAAAAAAGGCAGGCCCCAGATACGTATGTTTAAAAAGGAAATGGCTTTTTCGTAAGTGGATTGGGAGTTAATGGTTGAACGTAAAATGAGGGGTGCAATAAAATAAGTAATTAAAATCCCTAGGGAAGCGATAATTAAAGCAATATAAATGCCCTGGTGAAAAAGTTTTCCAATTTCTTCCGGCCTGTTTTCTCCTGCTCGCCTTGAGATCAATGCTTGCAAACCGTTATTCAATCCATAACCTATACCCGCAAAAATCAGGTAATACACACCGGTTATACTTGCAATGGCCAAAGCTTCTTCACTTAAGTGCCCAAGAAAGACATT
>JAKFCI010000536.1:0-2188 GCA_036676725.1 Chitinophagaceae bacterium | reverse complement strand
TACCCGAAAAGAACTCGATTATTTACTCATAAAAATAAGGCAACCTTATTTAGAATTTGTTGCGTTGGTAGTTTTATCACTTATTCGTAATTTGAACCGCTTGTAAACCAGCACATAAAGTATGGCTCTAAAAATTATAGATTATGGCACACCCGAATACCAGCAGATGATTAAAATGCGGGAAGATATCTTAAGAAGGCCCCTGGGACTCAATTTGGATGAAAAAGAACTAGAAAACGAAAAGAACAATTTATTGATTGCTGCCTTTGACGATGATAAAATGTTAGGTTGCTGTATGTTGGTTCCTGAAAATGAAAACATCATTCGTTTAAGACAAATGGCTGTTTTAAATGATTTGCAGGGAAAAGGTATTGGTCGTGCGTTGATGTTGTTTGCCGAAAACCTGGCAAGGGACCGCGGTTACAACAAAATAGCTATGCATGCCCGAAAGAATGCAACGGGTTTTTATGAGAAAGTAGGGTATAAAATAGTTGGTGATGAATTTGAAGAAGTAACTATACCTCATTATATCATGGAAAAAGAATTGTAAATGAACCAGCCTCATTTACAATTTTGAAACCTTTTGTTTTAGGATCTGTCGCAATTCATATACCTGGTCACTATCCCGGCACCCACTTTTTGGCACCAGGAAAAATGACTTGCTATCAAAATACAGGTAAAAGAAAAGGGGTGTTTCCATAAACTTCACTACCTGTCCCCACCCATAAGATCGTGATCCTCTTTCGTTGCCAATCGTAAAAGAATCATCAAGAAACTTCATTGTGAAATGATCTTTAAATGTTGTTGCCCGGCGATAAACCATACCTGGTAAAAAAAACCAGAAACTCAGTATTAGTGTAAACCAAAGGAATGATCCCAAAAAAAATGCACCGGGTGTTATTTTCTTAAAATAAAATAATACAGCAGTTGCCAATGCAAAAACATTAATCAGCACAAACATGATCCTTATTTCTGGCCTGCTAATAAAATGATAACGCAGAGCCTGGAGCACTTCCTTCTTATTGTATTCAAAATTTATGGTCATGCAGTTAGTATGTATTTATACCGATACAATTATTTTATCTTAATTTTTTTGAATACCCAAAATAAACTTTTTTTTGAAAGCAGGATTGAAAGCAGGTATTAAAGGCGAAATCATTTTGCATTCGCCATGAAGTATAAATAAAAAAAAGAGGTCACCTTTTTTGATGACCTCTTAAAATATATTTCGATGCAGATTATTTATTCATCATCTGCTTGGCTTCAATGCTTAAAGTGGCATGCGGCACAGCTCTTAAACGTGCTTTATCAATTAATTTTCCGGTAACCCGGCAAATACCATAAGTTTTATTTTCAATGCGCATCATTGCCTTTTCCAGGTGATCGATAAATTGGATCTGGCGACTGGCCATTTGGCTTAACTGCTCTCTTTCCATGCTGACACTACCATCTTCCATCGTCATATAACGTGCATCTTCCATTTCACCACTTTCATCTTTACGGGTTATTAAACCCTGCAGGTAGTTCAATTCTTTTTTAGCAGCATCGAGTTTTTTCCCAATAATTTCCCTGAACTCATTCAGGTCATTATCAGAATACCTCATGGTAGGTCCATTATGCTCTGCAACAGGGGTATCTAAAACAGAGCGGGTAAAAGAAGGTTCATACTTCTTTACTTTTTTTGTGGTGGTTTTAGGAATAACAACTTTCACAGGTTTCGGTGGTTCTTTTTTAGCCGGTGCTTTTACGACGGGTGCAGCGGCGGGTTTAACCGAAGCTGCAGGCTTTGCAGGTGCCGGAGCTGCTTTTGCTTTAGGTTCAGCTTTCTTCACAACTGCATTTTTTACTGTTTTCTGTGGTGCCGGCTTTGCAGCTGGCTTTTTAGCCGCTGCTTTCTTTGGTGCCGCCTTGGGTGCTTTTTTTGGCATAGCTTTTTTTGGTGCCGCTTTTTTCACGGTGCTTTTTTTGGCTGCCGGGACAGCTTTTTTAGCTGCTTTTTTAGGAGCAGGTTTAGCTGCTTTTTTTGGTGCCGGACTGCCTTTTTTAATTGTTCTTACTTTTCCTTTTTTCCCGGATGCAGGTTTTTTGGTTGCCATACAGTTACCCTTTTTTTGAAACAATGACTTTTAGTTGTACATCATTCACCTCAATTTCATATCCTTCAATATTATTTGAAACAAGGTCCAGT
>JAKFCI010000535.1:0-4867 GCA_036676725.1 Chitinophagaceae bacterium | reverse complement strand
AGCTTTGAAAAAGATAAAGCCTTTCGTAAAAGCCCGTTTGTGCGCCGGCATTAGCAGGTAAATGTTTTTTGAAAAACCGCTTCACTCCTTCTTCATCTTTTTCGTTGCGGGCATGCCCGTTTTTAATGTACCAGCTATAAAGTTGCAAAGCCAGGTTTGAAAGTTTTGTGATGATTAGTCGTTTTTCGGCTACTTCTTCTGCTTCCGAGGATAGCCTGTCTGCCCTGTCCTGCATACTGCGGGTTATATGCAAGGTTTCAATTTTCTTTTCCAGGGAGATGATGCGGATCAGGAAGCTATCCTGGTTATAAGAAAGTGCCAGGTCTTTTATGCGTTCAAGAATTTTTAAGCTTTGGTGGTAGAGTCCTTTATTGTATAATATACGTGCATGGTCTAATTGCTCGTGCAACTGTATGTCGAGGTCTTCTTCGTTTTTTAACAGGCGTAAACTGGAAAGGAGCTGTTTGTATAAATGCGCTTTCAGGTTAGACAACTGCTCTCTTTTAATGGAAGGAATTTTCCGAAGTACCAGTGCATCGTCGTACTCTTTCATTTTATCCAAAGCATCAAAAAGCTGCACGATCTTTAAATCGCCATGAGATGAATTGCGTTTAATGTATAATTTAAATGCCCTCTTTTCCGACTTTTCGAGTGCATGAATTAATTGAAATAAAGGATCGGCTGAACGGGTGGGCATGTAAGCAAATGATTATCAATAGCAATTAAAAAACTTGAAACATCATTCCATTATCTTAATTCCACAAAATAAATAAAAAATGTAAATAGTTGTTTACCAGCTATTTAAAATTCATAGTTCAAATAAATGATCAGGCTTGGTGGAAGATCTATTTATTTAAGCAAGGTGGCGTAAAACAAAAAATGCGCTTCAATTGAAGCGCAAATTTAAACCCGAAAAAGGGTTTTGCAAAAAGACATCAACTAATGCGTTATGCTTTTTACCCTGGTCCTTGATTTACTTTTAAATTCATTTTCATCTGCGGCTGCATCGTAAACGATAGTTTTTAAATTCCCTTTTAGGTCATAAGTATCTGCTCCCTTTCCGCCGTAAATAATGAAACGAATTCGGTTTTGGGTGCCTTCTGCAATGTTGATCTCGTCTTTACCGCCCAATCCATAAATTGTAATGCGGTGTGTTTCAGAGTGGTTGAAAGTACGTTCATAGATCTTCCGCCCTTTTTTACCATCTTTTTCATTGTACACAGTAACCACCAAATTTTTCTTATCCCCGGAAACCTCGAAGATTTCCGCTTTATCAGTTCCGTTGACGGAAACGGAATTCGCAATGAAATCATAATAATCCATTCCTTCTTTCAGCAAATCGTCTCTCCTTCCCTTCATTTTTCTTTCTAATTCGGGCCCGCTGAAAGGGTAGACTTCAGGAGGCAATTTTTTCATTGCTTCGCTGATCACTTCATCTGTAAGGCTGCTTTGTGTTTGTTTGATGATGGTTTCCCATTGTTCGCGGTTCAATTCATTTAAAAACAAACCATCAAAATCCCATGCTTTATAATTGAGGGCTTTTATTTTGTTCATGTGGTCTTTGTAATTCACCAGGTGGCGCAAAGCTACCAGCCTGGCAAGCTTCGGAAGAAATCCACTGGCGTAAAAATAAGCCTGGTCGCGGTCGCGGGGAATGGCGTAATAATATTTTACATCATTAAAGGTTCTTGTACCCCAGCGCCATTGGTCTGCATGACGGTCCCAGTCGCCGAGCAACATATCCAGCAGTCTTGCTTTTAAAACTGTTTGCTGCAAAACAAGGTGGTCGTTTTCTTCTACCAGGTTTTCTACCAGGGATTCAGTTCCTTTTGTTTCGGCTTTGTCCGGCGTAGGTTCTCTTTCTTCCAGCATACACATGGTATTCGCAAACAGCTTCCTGTGTTCGCCCAAGTCAGGGTCATCGGGCACGAAGTAAACTATAGGTGCCGGTGCAATTACGCCTATGGCATTTGCAAGTGTCGGTATCGTTAGCGGCGCATAGGGATGTGCAGCCGATATCATATCCTGCACTGTTCTTTCGGCAAAAGTATTATGTAGGCTTTTGGGCAGGTTGGGTTCTACATCTTTTTCAACAGATCGCAAAGCCCACTCACGGCCATCTTTTGCTTTTAATTTTAAAGATTTTGTTTGCATACCGCCACCCAGCTCAATGATTTCAAACCCCATTTGCTTCATGCGGAAGATGGGAACACGTACAGGGGTTTCCCATTCTTTACGGTAGTTGGTTCCAATTAAAAACCTTTGAAAAAAAGTAGGATCCGCATATTGCTTACTTGCAAAAGCGGTAGCCGAATCTGCGTTTATAGTTGACTGTGAGAATAAGGGCAGCGTAATCATTAAAGCACCCCACATCATAAAAAATCTCTTCATAATTCTTTTACGCCCTTTTAAAATATAGAACAATGGTAATGTAAATAGGTTGTACCCATAGATATGCAATATTTATACTAACAGCTAAAAGGCTTTATTGGGGCAAGCCTTCCATAATAAAAGCCAAAGAAAGCATAAAGGCAATCTTTGGCTCAAAATGGAATTTTTTATTATTGATTCGTTACCCGCTTCCAGGTTTGCACCATTTCGTTGCTTGTTTTTGATGCACCTTTTATCGTGATCTCGTCGTTAGACAAAACGGTAAGCGTTGCCGCTTTATATAAAATGTTGCCATCGCATGCATTTACCAGGTTCTCTAAAGTAAATACGCCGGAGCCAGTATTCTTTACAGAACGCCACATTACGTCACCTTCACGAAGGCAATAAGTATTGTTGTTTAAAGTTTTAGATGCTGCATCTGAAAAGCCCGGAATTACTTGAACCACGGTTCCCTGCATAGCATTACCATCGGTTGTTGTTGTTAATTGCCAGCTTCCATTTAAAGAAAATAACCCGCCACTGGTATTGGTTGGTAAATTTTTCAGCGTATCGCATTGTGTAAAAATGGTTACTATTGCGGCACTAAGTAAAAATAAAGTACGTTTCATGCTGACAGTTATTCATTAACTGTGCCAGAGTTGTTTAAAATATGCAATGAAATTATCGCTGTGGACCATAGGAAAAGAAAATGAAAACTACATAAAAGCGGGTGTAGATGAATTTACAAAACGCATTGCAAAATACTATCCTGTGGAATGGACGCTGGTTTCACCACCCAAAAATGCGGCCGTTCTTTCTGAAACGGAAATGAAAAAAAAGGAAGGCGAAACCATTTTGCAAATGCTGAAGAAGGATGATTATTTAATAGCCCTTGATGAAAGAGGCAAGCAATTTACATCAGAAGGCCTAGCGCAAATCATTGAACAAAGAGGAACAGAAAGCACGAAGAACATTGTTTTTTTAATTGGCGGTGCGTATGGCATTGATGAAATGGTACTTGCAAAAGCAAAAATTAAATGGTCCCTTTCGCAGTTAACTTTTCCGCACCAGGTGGTGCGTTTATTATTAGCGGAGCAAGTTTACCGCGCCTGCACTATTTTGCGCAACGAAAAGTATCATCATAAATAAGCAAGCAGCAATCCTAAATAAAATTTAAACTACCGAATATTAAATGGAATTATCGATTACAATCATCGTCATCATTATCACAGTATTGGTTTCTATTGGTGGTTTCAGCAACCAGAAAATAATTAATGACCTTATATTTTACCCGCCTGCAGTAAGCCAGCAAAACCAATGGTACCGGTTTTTTAGTTGCGGTTTAATTCATGCCGATGTGGGTCATCTTATATTCAATATGCTTTCGTTTTATTTTTTCGGAAGATTTGTTGAAGACGCCTTCATTCAATTTTTCCCGGAAAGCGGCAAATGGCTATACCTTGGCATGTATGTATCTGCCTTGTTTATTTCACTTTATCCAACTTACTTAAAGCATAAAAATAATTACAGTTACCGCAGTCTTGGTGCATCGGGTGCCGTAAGTGCCGTCATCTTTGCCGGATTAATTATTGCGCCGACAGAAAAGATCTACCTGTTCTTTATTCCCATTGGTATTCCAGGCTTCATCTTTGCTCCTCTTTATTTATTACTTACAGCCTACATGGATAGAAAAGGTGGCGACGGCATTAATCACTCGGCGCATTTGTGGGGTGCTTTGTATGGCGTGGTGTTTATCGTAATTGTGGGTTATGCTGCAGGGTATGATATTGTGACGTACTTTATATCATCGGTAAAACAATACCTTGGTCTTTAAAACAATTTAGTTTTTGATCTTGAGTTGTAAAAATTGTTTTGTTTGATCCGTGATTTTAAAACGGTCATCGATGCGGTAGCCAACTACCCAAACTATTTTTTTATTACATTCTATCACCCATACTTTTTCTTTATCCAATAATGATAATTTCTGGTCAATAAAAAAGCGGGCAAGCTTTTTCTTTTTTTGCATGCCCAGGGGATAGAAATAATCTCCTTCTTTCCAGCGGCGTAACAGCAAAGGAAATTTGATCTCTTTGGCATTAATGAGCGCCGTATTGGGGTCTGATGAAATTTCAGCTTGCGCTACCTGCTTCACCAATAACTTTCCTTTTTCAAAATGTACTTCCCCTTCTTTTTCTATCAGTATGATGGCTTGTTCTTCTTCTTTAATTGGCGAGATGATTAACCAGGCACGGTTGCGTAAAATTCTATGCGTTGCAGATAGGATATATTTACCACTTTCACTGTCCAACAGCTTTAATACTTCATCTACCTGGTGGCTGCTAAAGCCGTAGTCTTTAATAATTTCGTAAGTGATCGTTCTAACCGGATCTGACTTTTGCAATTTCAACACCGGGATCAACACATCTTTTCCTTTGCACGCTAAAATTTTTTTCTTGTGTGCATCAATTGCTTGCCGGTACAAATCTTCAGCATCTTT
>JAKFCI010000534.1:0-2557 GCA_036676725.1 Chitinophagaceae bacterium | reverse complement strand
GCATATTCAGGGTCTACGTAATACAATGCCCAGCCAACCTGGTCGTTGGTAATTATTTGAAATTGGTAGGTACCTGCTAAAGGCCTAATATCAAAATTGAACCAAACGATATCCTTATCGGAAGTTGGACCAGTAACAGATCCTCCTCGCACTTCAGTCTGTTGATTAAAACAATTTGTAAGGGTTGTGTTGATCGTAAATTTTGTAGGGTCATATTTGGCTGCGAAAGATTGTAAATCATTTTCAGTTTCTGCCGAGCTTGCACATCTTACTATTCCTTTTGGTTGTAAACTGGGTGAATTTAAAACAACGGCTTCCCATTTTGAAGTTGACGTATTATATCTCCAGCCATCACCTGCATTCCAGCGATGTGCTTCACAAGGACTTTGAGCTGAAAGGGTTTGAATTACTAAAAAAGAAAGCAGGAAAAATACTAAGATCTTAAAACTTCCAGTGTTGATTGTTCGTCCTGGGTTTGGACAAAAGTTAGTGGTAATTATTCCCATAAATTAAATTGTTGAATTGATTAATGGGGCTAATCATTCAAAATAATGGATTTGAAATTTTGGTTTTTTGAAGTTTGGACAGCTTTTGCAATAAGCTGCTTATGGTGGCGACTTGTCCGTTAGTAGTAAGCACAAAGAGGTAATGTTCCCATTAGGGGTCACAGAATAATATTTATTCATACTGTAAGAATTTCTTATTAAATCATCGATATCGATGACCTTAAGTATTCACGGGGTGTATAGAAAAAGGCACGATCCAGCTCAACGCATCAATAAGGCAAGAATTAGTTCTGGTCGTTCGGAGGAATGTGAAGAAGGCTTAAAAGTATATAATATTTTTAGATATAATAAAAAATATATTTAAAAATTTATTATAGCTTGATAATCAATAAAATAAATTTTTTTTAAGCCAATTGTCTTTTGTAGAGTTGGATCACATTTTCAAAGCCTAGATATAGCGCATCACAAATAAGGGCATGGCCAATGCTCACTTCGTCTAAATGGGGGATGTGTTGCCTGAAGTATTTTAAATTTTGCATATCCAGGTCATGCCCGGCGTTTATGCCTAAACCAAGTTCATGGGCACGATTGGCGGCCATGATGAAATCTTTAATTGCGCTTTCTTTATTTCCAAGCGCAAACTGCTTTGCAAAACTTTCTGTATACAATTCTATGCGGTCTGTACCGGTTTCGGCTGCACCTTCTATCATGGATAAATCAGGATCTACAAAAATAGAAACCCGAATACCTGCTTGCTTGAATAGTTGGATCGTTTCACTTAAGTATTGTTTGTGTTTAACGGTGTTCCAGCCATGATCTGAAGTGATTTGTCCAAGTTCATCAGGTACAAGTGTAACCTGGTGTGGTTTGGTTTCTAATACAAGATCAATAAATTTCTGTTCTCGTGAATTGCCTTCTATATTAAATTCAGTAACAATAATTTTTTTTACCTGGCGCACATCTTCATAGCGAATATGTCTTTCATCGGGACGTGGATGAACAGTGATTCCATCTGCACCAAATCTTTGTGCATCAATTGCAGCTTTTACTACATCGGGGTTATTGCCACCGCGACTATTGCGCAATGTTGCTATTTTATTGATGTTGACAGAAAGTTTCGTCATGGAGCAAAGTTAATTGCGATTTGAAGCATTAAAAAAAATACTGTATTTACAATTGCTTTTTGAGTACGATAAAATCAATAGGTACCCGCGGTGTACCAAATTTATTTCCTTCGGGAAATGGTTTTCTTTCGCCTGTTTCCGTGTAACCATTCCTGTTATACCATGCAATTAATTCCTTACGTGCAGGAATAACATGCATGATGATGGAACGACATCCAATTTCCCTGGCATGTTTGTCTGCACCTTGTAATAATTTTTTTCCTACACCACCTCCTTGTAATGTGGGTGAAACGGAAAGCATTCCAAGGTATAATTGATGATCTTGCTTTTCCAGATAAACGCAGCCAAGCAATGCACCATCCCTGTTGTTGCATTTTAATATAACTGCATCTTTTTTATCGATCGATTCTAAAATGGAAGTCTTGTCTATTCGAATATTTCCCTCGATCAAGTCTGCTTCATGTGTCCATCCTTTCTTTGCTTCTTCGCCGCGGTAAGCACTATTGATTAATGCTACCAATTGGTCTGCATCCTGGATGGTTGCTTTGGAAATGATAAAATCTTCACCCATCTGGCGAAGATAAATAATGACATTTTTGTACGAATGAAAATTAATGATTGGACGTGGTGCCGGGAATTACCGAACGATGAAACGAGCGTGGCAACAATAGTTGATTATTGCACCACAGCTGGCTCCATAAAAAAAGCCTTTCGAATAAGAAAGGCTTACTATTAAGGGTAGGGTTTAAACTAGTTTAATTCGAGGTAACTGGAAACAAGAATGTAGAAGCTGGCACCTATAAATGATAGAACCAATAATAGCATTACAATTGTTTTTCCCCAATGAAAATCATCATGCGGCTCCTCTTGTGTTAGCGTTTCTCTCAATAATGTTTTCATACACTTGCGTTTGCTTATATAGTGGAA
>JAKFCI010000533.1:0-20214 GCA_036676725.1 Chitinophagaceae bacterium | reverse complement strand
GGGGCAGGGTATAGGCCTTGCAATGAGAGGACTGCGCCCAATTGCTGAAATTCAGTACCTGGATTATTTATTATACGGCTTGCAACCATTAAGTGATGATGTTGCCACGCTGCATTACCGTACAAGCGGACAACAGAGTTGCCCTTTAATTGTGCGTACACGTGGCCATCGGTTAGAAGGCATTTGGCATAGTGGCTCGCCAATGGGTGTAGTAATAAATGCCTTACGTGGTTTGCATGTATGTGTGCCGCGTAACATGGTGCAGGCGGTAGGTATGTACAATACTTTGTTGCGTAGTAACGATCCGGGAATTGTAATAGAATGTTTGAACGGCTACCGTTTGAAAGAAAGGTTACCTCAAAATCTTTTAGAATACACAGTTCCCTTTGGTATTCCTGAAGTTATAAAAGAAGGTAACGATGTAACTATTGTTAGTTATGGATCAACATTGCGCATAGTAAACAATGCGGCTGAAATGCTGGATAAAAAAGGGATTAGTTGCGAGGTGATAGATGTACAAACTTTATTGCCTTTTGACATCAATCATAAAATATTAGCATCGCTTAAAAAAACCAACCGAATTGTTTTTGTAGATGAAGATGTGCCTGGAGGTGCTGCTTCCTACATGTTCAATAAAGTAATGGAAGAACAGGGTGGTTACCGCTGGTTAGATGTTGCACCTAAAACAATAACGGCCAAAGCACATAGACCGCCATATGGTAGTGACGGTGATTACTTTAGTAAACCCAATGCTGAAGAAATAAAAGAAGTAATTACGTTAATGATGAATGAGTAATGGAGTATTCTAACTTTCTGTACATCATCGATGTGCTGGGTACGTTTGCTTTTGCGGTATCTGGCGCCTTTGCTGCAATGGAAAGGAAGTTAGACCCTTTTGGTATACTGGTAATTTCTTTTGTTACCGCTATAGGTGGCGGAACCTTGCGAGATGTTTTGGTGGGAAATCTCCCGGTTGGATGGATGAATAATAGCACAACTATTCTTGTTATTTTTTCTGCAGCTGTTGCCACAATGTTATTGGGTAGTTATTTAAAAAAACTTCATAAAGCATTGTTTCTTTTTGATGCGCTTGGTTTAGGCTTGTTTACCATTATTGGTTTTGAAATTGGAGTGCAGCATGATCTTAGTGCCATCATGTGCGTTGCACTAGGTACAATCACTGCCTGTTTTGGCGGGGTGTTGCGTGATGTATTACTGAATAATGTTCCGCTGATTTTTCAACAGGAAATTTATGCTTTGGCTTGTATTGCAGGTGCAGCTGCGTATTATTTTTTATTAAATACAAGTATCAATAATGACCTGGCAAAAGTGGTTTGCATTCTATTGATATTTTTCATTCGCATTATTGCTGTTCGTTATAAACTTGCCTTGCCACGCATGGCACTTAAATAAAAATTATGCAATTAGATATTTACCAGGTTGATGCTTTTACAGATAAAGTTTTTGGTGGCAATCCCGCAGCAGTTATTCCTTTAGAAAGCTGGATCGATGATAAATTGATGCAGGCGATCGCTATGGAAAACAATCTAAGCGAAACTGCTTTTTTTGTAAAAGGGGATGAAGGTTTTCATATTCGCTGGTTTACTCCAGGCTACGAAATAGATCTTTGTGGACATGCAACGCTGGCAGCTGCTTATATCATTAAAAATTTTATAGAACCGCACCTGCACGAAATAATTTTTACTACAGAAAAAGCAGGTCCATTAAAAGCATTTGCAAATAATGGTGTGTATACTTTAGATTTTCCTGCACGCATGCCGCAACCATGCGATGTACCTGCTGAACTTTTAAAAAGTTTAGGTATTTCCAATGCGGTAGAAGTACTTCGTTCAAGAGATTACTTTGTTGTGTTACCTAACGAAGAAGCAGTACGCAACGTGGAGCCCGATTTTAATTTGATGAAAGACCTGGATTCGATCGGGGTCATTATAACAGCGAAAGGACACGAGGCAGATGTTGTGTCCCGTTGTTTTTACCCGGGACTTGGAATACAGGAAGACCCGGTTACAGGTTCAGCTCATTGCAACATCGTACCTTACTGGAGCGAAAAATTAGGTAAAGAAAAATTATTTTGTGCGCAGCTTTCACCTCGCGGCGGAAGTTTACAATGCGAATTAAAGGGAGACCGGGTTTTGATGAGTGGAACTTGTGTATTATTTTTAGAAGGTAAAATTTATTTATGAATCCAACCCCTTTACAAACAAGGAAGTTGAATCAACTTCAAAATGAGGTTTTGATTGCGGAAGCCCAAACAAAAAAAAGAAATATATGGTTTGCGGTTCGCTTTTCATGGGTGATTGCAATGGGTTCTTATATAGTAGGATATTTTTACGATGCTATTGTAGAAGGTCAAACGCTGGTGGCCTATGTAAATGATTATGGATGGGCCAGCATTGTAAGAGATTTTTCATTTTGGTTCGTGTTCAATTATTTTGCTTTCTTATCTAATCGCCAATTATTAAATAAAAGTAAAAAGGAACTGAAGGCTTACGAAGAAAAATTGGCTAAAGAAACCGTTTCCTCACTTCCTGTGTAGGTATCATACATTGCTCTTTTTTACCAAACCATTTATACCTGTGTTTAGATACAAAGCTGTAAACCCAATCTCGTAAGGGTTTTGGTACGATCCAGAATACCTGTGTCCATTTCCACCAGGGAAGTTTGCCCATTACCTTTAATGCCGCAGAAGATTTTATATAAATTTTATCGCCATCCACAAAAACAAAAGAATCAAAATTTGATTTAGATAGTTTGTACTGTTCTAAAATTTTTTGTGCCGCTTCTGACTGTAATGGAGCAAATAATAAAATATTTTTTTTATCCTGTTTCAAAACAAAATTGACGGTGCTGTTACAAAAGTTACAAACACCGTCAAATAATATAATTGAATCAGGTTTCATTATTAAATAGCTGCAAAGTTATTGCAAGCCATTCATCCCGGCTAGAGTTTCCTTGCTTCTATAAGATTGCCAGCCTCATAAACTGCAATAATTACCGGAAGGTTAGCCACACTTGGTGGCAACGAAATGATCGTTTGTTGAGACCCGGAATACGTATGCTGCAATAATAAACTGCCATTTGTTGACAAAACTTTTACCTGGATATTTTTATTTCCTGTTTTCTTAAATTGAAGATGAACCTGGTTGCTCGAAATTTGCCTGCTGATGATCGCTTTCAAACCATAATCGTTTTGTAAAGAGACCGCATTACTATATTTTGGTGTGTTACCATTTGAACCTCCCTTAATACGATAATAAGAGACACCTGGAAGTGGTTTGTAATCGATGAAAGTGAATTGCGTGGTTCCAACTATGCCTGTAACCTGACCGATTTTTTCGTAGCGAAGACCATTTGTACTTCTTTCTATATCATAAATACGACTACCTGACAGATCCAAAATGTTCCAAACTAATTTTACTTCTTCATTTTTTAGTGAACCTTTCAGCTCAATACCAGAAGTAGATAATACAGCAACATCTACATAGATTAATGCGGATGCAGTGCAACCATTGCGAGCTTCTTGTACAGTAACGGTGTAGTTGCCCGTAGAGAAATCTGATTTTGTATTTCCTAAAATCGGATCTTCTACCGAAGCAGTAAATCCATCGGGACCTATCCATGAATAGCTTAATCCTTTTGATGGGCCAAAACTTGAGGAGGGAGCACTGGTGGCATCAAATGCGCCTTCGCCATTTAAAAAGTAATAAGGTTGACCCCAACCCAAAAGCGCTTTTGCTGTTGGCGCTGTAGAATCAACATATATTTTAATTTCTTTCCTTGGCGTCATTGTAGGACAGCCCTGGAAATTGGTTGCTTCAATATAGTAAGTGCCAGATTTTGATGGACTGAATGTTTTTAGATCAGAATCGGCACGTAAAACTGCCCCATTCTCATCATACCAACGGTAATAGTTACGGGCACTTGCAGTAATTTCAAATTTTGCAGTTGGTGCAGCACAAGAAACTGTATCTTCTTTTACCGTAAAAGGGGCCAGGTTTTTTACCGAAAAAGGTTGAGGAATAACAAAATCCTCAAGGTTGGCAGTAAAAGAGGTGGATGCTCTTGATTTAACAATTATAGATGAATACGGCGATTTGCAATAGCTGGTCACATAATGGAATGGATTCATTCCGAAACGGGAAAAATTTAAAGCGATCTCTATGAATTGCAATCTTTCATAATTGTCGCTGTAGCCACCGGATGTACTCATAGTTCCCCAGGGGGTAGCATGGGTGGAATCTTGTGCAGCTGTATTTGTTTTTATATAATTGGCTGTTCCACTGCCCCAATCTGTAATTCCTGATTTAGAAAGTATTTGAACATACCCGCCCATACCACTGGTATTTAAATCCCATTGGTTTGTTACAATTTTAAAAGAAGTAGGTACTAATTTTCCTGCTACTACACTATCATATGCGCTCTTGGAAATAAATATCCGGAAATCAATTTCTGGTGCCCTGCCAGCCTGGTAAGCAACCGAAATGATAATGTCGCCGCTTTGGGTAACCTTCCCAGTATCATTAAAGTTCCAGGAGGAGTGCCCACCTAATAAACCCGCAGATGAAAACTGCTTGGTTGTTTCATTGTAGGTAAAATTTTCACGGTATACTTCGATATCAAAAAAACGATTGCCTTCTGTCTTAACTGTAGAAACGCCTGCAAAAAACCACACAGAATCCCTAACGGGGTTTATTCCTGAAGTTCGAACATGCGTATACACATCAACTATATCCGTTTTACCGGATACATTGTTACCAACAGACCATGAGGAAGGATTGTCTGCATTTTTTCCACCGGAAAATGAAGTTTCATCTATGCCACCTGCATAATCGCGGTAATAAATACCATCAACCCAAAATGAGGAGTCAAAACCAAGAGCAGGATTTGGCGACCGCCACATGGGTAACACATCGAAAGCGGCAACTTTCATTCTTTTTACAAAACTTATATTTTGCCCGGCTTGCAATTGCGCCTTATAGGCTGCAGCGCCAACTGTATCAAAAACGCTATTTCCCAGGCCGGTTCCACCTACATCATAACGTTTATACCCATCTTGTAAAAACCAGTCATCATGATGCATGGTAGATGAATATGGCTGTGTAGAAATTTTTTGATAATTGTTCCTTGTGTCGGCGTCGACACCAAAGTTAACGTGAGATTTACCAGTTGAATCGAGCTGTTGAGCAAAAGATACATAACAGAATCCTGTTAGTATAACTAGCAGTAGTTTTGTTTTCATGGTAGGTTATTGCATCAAAAAACAAATAATACATCTTCATGATTGTATCATTAATAGTTTACTGCGCCACGAAAGTATAGTATAATCGTACTTTCTGCAAACAAATTGGGTGGTTCTACTCATAATGGTTTAGAACCAAATACTTACATGCGTCAAAAAAATTCGTTTTAATAAAAAAGCTCCCTTGCGAGGAGCTTTTTTATTTATTGCAAATTGTGAAACACTTTTTGTACATCTTCATCTTGCTCCAGTTTATCAACAAGTTTTAATACATCCTGGGCCTGTTCTTCGTCAAGCGATACGGTGGTAGTAGGTATCCATTCCAGTTCTGCGCTTAAAGGAACGATTCCTTTATCTTCCAATGCTTTTTGTAAAGAACCAAAATCTGTAAATGCACAACGTAATACAATTACTTCTTCTCCATTTTCTCCTGTTCCTTCTCCCATTTCATCCAAGCCGGCATCAATCAATTCAAACTCCAGTTCTTCTATATTCAATCCTTCGGGCTTTAGCTTAAACACACCCATTTTTTTAAATTGGAAAGCCACACTTCCACTATTGCCCAATGTTCCATCACCTTTATTAAAAATAGATTTTACATTGGCTACAGTTCTTACATGGTTATCCGTAGCGGTTTCCACCAGAATGGCAACGCCATGCGGACCATACCCTTCGTACAGGATCTCATCATAGTTTACTAATTCTTTGCCTTGCGCTCTTTTAATAGCAGCTTCTACGCGATCTTTTGGCATACCCACGCTGCGGGCATTTTGAAAACAACGTCGCAATGCTGAATTCGAATTGGGGTCCGGTCCGCCTGCTTTTACCGCAATAATAATTTCCTTACCAATCCGCGTAAAATTTTTGGCCATTTTGTCCCAGCGGGCAAACATGGTAGATTTCCGGACTTCAAAAATTCTTCCCATAATTTCTAAGTAATTAAATTTTCCACGTCATCACTTTACCATTTTGAATAGTAATTCAATTTTAAATAAAGTGGTAACTAATTTGGTTTGCAAATTTAATGCAATGACTCAAATGTACCTGATTAAACAAAAGAGGCGGTACAAAAAGTACCGCCTCGCTAATTCTTTATAGAATTATTAATATTCCACTTTTGCCTGCATCAATTTTCTTATAAATACGATCATATGAATAACAGCAAAAACTATAGAAATATAGAATAAGGTTCTGTCCGTATCAAAACCCACAACATATTGGTGAAGGAAGCCTGCAACTACTAGCAGCAGCGACAATCCAATACCTGTATAATGTGCAATCTTCATTCCTTTCCTGTTATCGGAACCGTTACCCAGGTGGCTGTTTTTAGCACCGTACACTAAGTAAATATCCATTCCAATCAGCATCCAAACCAACAAACGGATCCATGTATCCATTGGAAGGAAGACCATCATAAATAAACAGGTAATAATACCAAGAATAGGTACTAAAGGAACTAGTGGCGTTTTAAATGAACGTGGTAATTCTGGCATTTTTTTGCGCATTACCCAAATACCGATACATACTAATATAAAGGCAAATAAAGTTCCTATAGAAGTCATTTCACCAACAACGCGTGCAGGCACAAATGCAGCAAACAAACTCACAAACAGCATAAACAGCAAATTGTTTTTTGCAGGTGTTTGTGTTTTAGGATTTACACTTGAAAATATTTTCGGGATCAAACCATCTTTACTCATACTAAAAAATACGCGGCTCTGACCCATTAACATAACAAGAATTACAGAAGCGTAACCAGCAAGAATTGCTACTACAATAGCACGGTTCAACCATGGATAATCCGGTTGAATAACACCACTTGCATCTGCTGTACCCATATGCTCAATTGCAACAGCAACAGGAGCGATACCATCTTTACCGGCAAATGTTGTATAACTGGTTACACCCGTCATTACGTGTGCAAATAATATATAGAGTACGGTACATATGGCAAGTGATCCCAAAATACCCCATGGCATATCTCGTTTAGGATTTTTTGCTTCTTGCGCTGCGGTACTTACCGCATCAAAACCAATGTAAGCAAAGAATACAATTGCCGCTGCACGTATGATACCACTAAATCCAAATTCGCCAAACGTACCTGAATTGTCAGGAATGTATGGATTGTAATTATCGTTGTTGATGTAGCCCCATCCTAAGAAAATGAATACAAGAACAACAGCCACTTTTAATCCTACAATTACACCATTTACCAAAGCACTTTCACGTGTTCCTTTTATGAGCAATAAACTCATTAACACAATAATGAAAACCGCGGGAAGATTAATGATTCCACCATCCCAGGGGCCTAATGTCATTGCATGCGGAAGTTGAATATTAAAACCTTCCAGGAATTTTACAAGGTACCGGCTCCAGCTAATACCTACAGTTGCTGCGCCCACCGCATATTCCAAAACAAGGTCCCAACCAATGATCCAGGCAATAAATTCACCCATTGTAGCATAAGAATAAGTGTAGGCACTTCCGGCTACCGGAATCATGGATGCAAATTCTGCATAACATAAACCTGCAAACAAGCAGCCCAAAGCTGCAACCACAAACGAAATAGTAATAGCAGGTCCGGCATGGTTTGCCGCCGCCATACCTGTAATAGAAAATAAACCTGCGCCAATGATTGCTCCAATTCCTAATGCAATTAAACCGCCGGCACCTAGGGTTCTTTTTAGTGTGTGACTACCCGTTTCCTGCGCCTCATTCATCAAGGCGGCCATTGGTTTCCTGACAAATAAACTCATAAGTGTTGATTGTAATTAAGCTTCCAAAATAAATAATAATTTGATAAACAATAGTTTTCTTTTACACATAACTAACAACTGCCATGTAAGAAAAATTTTAATGCTGCCTTTTTTTTCCGATTTTCGGCGCTCTGAATTTTAAACCTGCAGTATGGGAAAAGGAAATCGTCTTACTTTTTATATTATAGTTTCTATGATCCTCGGTGTGGTAGTTGGTTATATTATTAATACCAATTCATCACCCGAAACCATTGCTTCTTTTTCCAAAAATGTAAAACTGTTAAGCAGCATTTTTATTCGCCTTGTGCAAATGATTATTGCGCCACTAGTATTTACAACACTTGTTGTAGGTATTGCAAAATTGGGCAACCTGCAAACCGTTGGTCGTGTAGGCGGTAAAGCACTCCTTTGGTTTATCTCCGCTTCCCTTATCTCGCTATTACTTGGTATGTTGCTGGTAAATATTTTTGAACCAGGAAAATATATTGATCTTTCTCAAAGCGATACATCCGGCTTGAAAGACATTATGGGAAAGACCGAAGGCTTTTCTATTGAAAATTTTGTTACACACATTATTCCAAGAAGTTTTATTGAAGCCATGGCAACAAATGAGATTTTGCAGATTGTGGCTTTCTCCATTTTCTTCGGAGTTGCAGCATCATCAATCGGCGATTATACCAAGCCAGTTATTCATGCATTGGAAGTGGCATCGCATATCATTTTAAAAATGGTAAACTATGTAATGAACTTTGCTCCCTTTGGCGTGTTTGGTGCAATAGCAGCAGTTGTAGCTTCAAAAGGGTTAGGGATATTTCAATTCTACCTTATTTATTTTGGTTATTTTATTTTAGGCATTGCAATACTTTGGATTATATTATTATCGGTTGGTTTTGTTATTTTAAAAGGTAGGATGAAGGAACTGATGCGACGTATCAGCAGCCCTTTATTAATTGCTTTTAGTACTACAAGCAGCGAGGCCGTTTTTCCAAAATTAACAGAGGAATTAGAGCGCTTTGGGTGCAAAGACAAAATTGTTGCCTTTGTATTGCCTTTAGGGTATTCTTTTAACCTCGATGGAAGCATGATGTACATGACATTTGCTTCCCTGGCAATTGCCCAGGCCTACGGTATTGACCTTCCTTTAGGTACCCAATTAACAATGTTACTAGTGCTGATGTTAACCAGCAAAGGCATAGCCGGCGTGCCCAGGGCCTCATTAGTAGTAGTGTTAGCAACTTGCGCTATGTTTAACATTCCACCTGAAGGTGTCGCCTTAATTTTGCCCATCGATCATTTTTGCGATATGTTTAGAACTGCTACAAACGTAGTGGGTAATGGACTTGCAACCAGCGTTGTTAGTAAATGGGAAGGTGAACTTGAAAATGGATAGATTATT
Source organism: Chitinophagaceae bacterium (assembly GCA_036676725.1). Lineage (GTDB taxonomy): Bacteria > Bacteroidota > Bacteroidia > Chitinophagales > Chitinophagaceae > Flavisolibacter. Next base: position 10,802 of record JAKFCI010000533.1, on the reverse strand, counting down.
TAATTTATAGCAGTCATAAAACGCATACACTAATTTCAAATTTTATAAAGAAAAGTAATGTTAGATAATTTAGTAACGTGGATCATAGAAAATGGGGGACTTTATATTTTATTATTAGTTGTCTTTGCAGAAACAGGTTTGTTTGCAGGATTTTTTTTACCAGGCGACTCACTCCTTTTTGTAGCCGGTATTTATGCGCATCAAATAGATGCCAATACACCAGGACTTAGTTATGAATTTTTAAACCTGATAGGGTTAGGCGCTGTTAGAAATGAATGGCTGGATTTAATAGTTCTGATCGGTCTTATTTCACTTGCAGGAATTGTGGGCAACACCGTAGGTTATTGGTTTGGTAAGCGCATTGGGCCAACAATGTATACATGGAAAGACCGCATGCTTTTTAAGCAAAAATATCTTTACCAGGCAAAAGAATTTTACGAGAAGCATGGTGGTATTGCCATTATGGGTGCACGTTTTCTTCCACTGGTGCGTACGTTTGCTCCCATCATTGCAGGTATTGTTCAAATGGATAAAAAGAAGTTTGCATTCTTCAATATCGTCGGCAGTTTTGCGTGGGTTTCAAGTATGGTGCTTGGTGGTCATTTTTTACAAAAGTGGGTTTTAACCCAATTTAACTTCGATCTTAAATCTCACCTTGAAGTAATTGTCATTGGGATTGTATTTGTAACAACGGCGCCAGTAGCGTATAAAATGTTTTTTAGTAAGAAGAAATCTCCTACCATCGAAATAGCAAAGGACATACCGGGGCATGGCATTAAAGAAACAGCAGACAAGGAAATTTAGAAACATTTATGCGTAAACAAGATAGCATTTTCAGCCTGGCTGTAATTGTAGCTGCGCTTGGCTATTTTGTAGATATATACGATCTCCTGCTTTTTACCATTGTTCGTGAACCAAGCCTGGCCGGCATAGGTGTAAACATTGCCGATGCGAAAGCAACAATCATTGCCAGTACCAAAATTATCAACTGGCAAATGGTTGGTTTGTTAATTGGCGGCATTCTTTGGGGTGTTGTTGGTGACAGGCGTGGCAGGCTAAGTGTACTTTTTGGTTCCATCCTTTTATATTCTGTTGCTAATTTTTTAACAGCTTACGTTACTACCGTTGACCAATATGCGTATGCAAGGTTTGTGGCCGGCATTGGTTTGGCCGGTGAACTAGGTGCAGGTATTACTTTGGTAAGTGAATTATTGCCAAAAGAAAAGCGTGGTGTAGGTACTTCACTGGTGGCCGGCATAGGTTTGTTTGGTGCCGTGTTTGCTTATTTTACATACAAGTTCACCGATGATTGGCGACTTTGCTACAAGATTGGAGGCATTTTAGGTATTGGTCTTTTGGTTTTAAGAGTGAGTGTTGCAGAAAGTGGAATGTATAACGAAGTAAAAGCCTCAAAAGTTTCCCGCGGTAATATTTTTATGTTTTTTACCAAGTTGTCGCGGTTTAAAAAATATATGCTTGCTATTTTAATTGGGCTGCCCACATGGTATGTCATTGGTATCCTGGTTAATTTAAGTAACAGATTTGCTCAATCATTGTATGGCAAAACAGCTTTAGATAGTGGACGTGCTATTATGTATGCTTACATCGGCATTGCCATTGGCGATATTTTAATTGGGTTCATTAGTCAATATTTTAGAAGCAGGAAAAAAGCATTGTTTTTATTTTACGGCCTTTGTATTATTTCAGGTTTTTTATTTTTCAGTTCTTTTAATAATAGCGATGACCGGATGTATGCCATATGCGCTGCAATGGGCTTCAGTACCGGCTTTTGGGCCATATTTGTCACAATGGGTGCAGAACAGTTTGGTACCAATTTGCGTGCTACCGCAGCAACCACAATTCCAAACCTTGTTCGTGGTTCTTTGCCATTAATTAATTTATTGTTTATTAATGTTTTTCAAAATGCTATGGGTTGGAGCCTTGTACAAAGTGCTATAGTCGTAGGTATTCTTGTAATGACGGTAACAATTATTGCTGCTTATTTTACCGAGGAAACATTTGGCAAAGACCTTAAATACATTGAAGAATAATTTTTTGAAACCAGCCTTGGATCTTTATTGAACGCTTGTTGCGTCGCACACTTGTACTAAAGTAACCATTGCATCAGTTACCTTACATAAGCTCAAAGTTCAAGCAAAATTCATGCATGAAGCTTTTAATCTAAATTTGACCCACATTTATAAAGTATAATGACAAGCAACGATTATATCCGGATATTTCAAAAAAGTATTAAAGATTACCACCTAAAAGATCATGTCGATACACGCATTGATAATCCTTATCCTTCCGACTCATTGGAACATTTGCTTTATTTAAAAAACTGGATCGATACCGTTCAATGGCACCTGGAAGATATTATCCGTAACCCCGATATTGATGTTTACGAAGCTTTAAAAATTAAAAGACGAATTGACAACTCTAATCAGCATCGTACCGATGTAGTTGAATTTATTGATAGTTGGTTCATCCAAAAATTTAAAGATGTTACGCCATTGCCTAATGCTACAATAAATACGGAAAGCCCGGCATGGGCAATTGACCGACTTTCTATTTTAGAATTGAAAATATACCACATGGAAATTGAAGCCAACAGAACCGGGGCTTCAGAAGAACACCGTCAAGCTTGCCAAAAGAAACTTCAAACGTTGATCCTGCAACGACACGATCTTTCAAATGCAATCGATCAATTATTACTGGATATTGAAGAAGGGCGTAAATACATGAAAGCTTATAAGCAAATGAAAATGTATAATGACGAAAGTTTGAATCCTGTTTTATACCAGAAAAGAGGTTCTTTGTGACGATGCCAAAACATGTTTTGGTTTTTCGCTTTTCTGCATTGGGCGATGTTGCCATGACCGTTCCTGTAATTAAACTACTGCTTCAGCAACATCCGGATCTTCAAATAACTTTTGTTTCAACAAGTTTTGTCCAACCTCTATTTGAGGGGATTGATCGCTTGCAATTTTATGCAGTAGATCTTAAAGGGAAGCATAAAGGAGTAAGAGGATTGTATTCTTTATATAAAGAATTAAAGCGCCAATATACTTTTGATGCAGTTGCCGACCTGCACAATGTTTTACGCACCAAAATGCTTCGTTTTTTCTTTTCTTTTGATCCAATTAAAATAGCTTTCATTGATAAAGGCCGATCGGAAAAAAAAGAATTAACAAGGAAAGAAAATAAAAAACTACATCCTTTAAAAACAACATTCAACAGGTATGCTGATGTCTTCGCATCATTAAACCTTCCTGTTAAATTAAATGTAAAAGATGGCGTTAAGAAGCTTGAGCCAAATTCTAATTTAAAAGAAATTAAAGCCCAAGGTTTTAAAATAATTGGTTTGGCTCCATTTGCAAAGCACCGCGAAAAAATGTACCCGCTCAATCTAATGAAAGAGGTGGTATCCCAATTGAGTACGCAGGCAGACATTAAAATTTATTTATTTGGCAGTGGTGCAGAAGCGCCCATTTTGCTGGAATGGCAACAAGCATATTCAAATACCGAATCATTTGCTGGTAAAATGACTTTAGCCGAGGAATTAGAATGGATCGCTCAATTAGATCTTATGGTAAGCATGGATTCAGCCAATATGCACCTGGCTTCGTTATTTGGTGTGCCTGTAGTTTCTATCTGGGGCGCTACACACCCGTTTGCAGGGTTCAATGGCTGGGGGCAGACAGAAGATAATATAGTACAAGTTGATTTGTATTGCAGACCGTGTTCTGTATTTGGTAATCGTCCTTGTTATCGTGGCGACTGGGCTTGCATGAATTCTATAGCACCGGAAACAATCGTTAAAAAGATCATTCAAAAATTAGGGGAGTAGATTATTATTTTAACTACTAACGATGATCAATATTGTTTTTAAAAAACAAATTCTGTAACCGACTTATCGTGCAAAATCCTTTTAACAAAGAGGTGGTGATTTTTTTCTTTACCTGTTACCATCCATGTGCCAGTTATAATATCACTTGATTTAGTTTGCTTCACCCGCTTGTACTTTAAATGAAATTCCTTAAACTGGTCTTCAAACTTGGTTAATAATTCTTCATGGTAAGCACTTTTGATGGTGTAATTTCTAGTTTGATTTATAAGATCAATATATTTTTCAAGTTTTGTAAAGAAGAAAAGAGAAATTAATACGATTGCTGTTGAAATTATTACAAGCGTATAAAAGCCGTCTGCAATGCCCATTCCTAAGGCCGCTGTTATCCAGATGGCAGCAGCAGTCGTTAAACCATTGATCTTATTGTCGCTCTTAAAAATGACCCCTGCACCTAAAAAACCTATACCAGTAACAATATTAGATGCGATGCGGTCGCTGGAAGACCCGCTGATTGCGATTCCAAAAGTTGTAAATAAAAAAGACCCCAGGCAAATTAAGATCATAGTTCTAAACCCAGCGGACTTGTTTCGGTATTCTCTTTCTGCGCCTATAGCACCACCAACAATTACAACCAGCAATAACCTAAATAACATGTCATCAATATCGGGCATGACGAAATTTTTATTATGCTAATTTATAATTTTTGAACGCAACAAATCGAACAGGCAAATGGTAATTACTCACTTAATTCAAGCCAGCGCATTTCTTTGTCTTCAATTCCTTTATTTAACTCGCCTATGCGTTGGGTTAATTTTTGCAGATCTTCATAAGGCAGATCATTGGAAACTAATTGCTCTGTTATCCGACTTTTTTCTTTTTCAAATTCCGCAATTTCTTTCTCCAGCATTTCAAATTCACGTTGCTCCTTAAACGATAATTTTTTCTTTGGTTGCTCCACAATTTTTTCCACTACCACAGGTTCCTTTTTTGCAACAACCACTTCATTGGGCTGGGCCTTTTGCCATTCGCGGTATAGGCTAAAGTTGCCAGGATAGTCTCGGATTTCACCATCGCCTTCAAATACAAATAAGTGATTTACCAAACGGTCCATAAAATATCGATCGTGGCTGATGATGATGAGGCAGCCCGGAAAATCAAGCAAAAAGTTTTCTAATACAGAAAGTGTTGGTAGATCCAGGTCGTTGGTCGGTTCATCTAAAATTAAAAAGTTTGGATTCCGGAAAAGAATTGACAATAGATGCAATCTTCTTTTTTCGCCACCACTTAATTTACTGATGTACGTGTATTGCTGGTCGGGTGGGAAAAGAAACAAATTTAGAAATTGGGCGGCCGTCAAGCTTCCGCCATTTGCCAAAGGAAAGTTGTCTGCTATGTTTTTTACAAACTCAATTACGCGGATGTCTTCTTTCACTACCAAACCCGTTTGAGAATAATTACCAAAAACAACGGTATCCCCAATATTAATCTTTCCACTATCCGGTTGCTCCAAACCTTGCAGCATGTTTACAAAAGTTGATTTACCTGCCCCGTTCTTTCCCACAATTCCAATGCGATCACCTTTTTTAAAAGTATAGTCAAAGCCAGATAAAATTTTCTTATCGCCATAACTTTTATAAACCTTTTTCAATTCCGCAATCTTACCGCCAAGGCGGCTCATTTTGGCTTGCAATTCCAATTGTTGCTCCTGTAATTGTTGTTTAGCTTTTTGTTCAACAACATAAAATGCATCCTGCCTGCTTTTACTTTTTGTCGTTCGTGCTTTTGGTTGCTTGCGCATCCATTCCAATTCTTTGCGATAGAGGTTTCTTGCTTTATCTACCGATGCAACCTCGCTTTCTTCACGGGCTGATTTTTTTTCTAGAAAGTTTGCGTAATCGCCTTTGTGGATGTATAGTTGACTGTTTTCTAATTCTATAACAACATTGCAAACAGAATCTAAAAAGTAACGGTCGTGGGTAACCATTAATAAGGTGTTGTTTTCTTTATTCAGGTAGTGCTCTAACCATTCAACCATTTCAACGTCTAAATGGTTGGTAGGTTCATCCATTACAAGCAAAACATGTTTGTGTTCAAAACCAATATCAATAAGTGTTCTGGCCAGTGCTACTCTTTTGCGTTGGCCGCCACTTAATGTAGCAACTATTTGTTTTAAATTATGAATATTCAGTTTACTAAGAATCTGGTGCACTTTACTTTCAAAATCCCAGGCACCTAAATCATCCATTTGCGATAAAGTATGTGTGATATCTTCCTCGCTTCCGCTATCTATAGCTGCTTCATAATCTTTTATAACACCGATGATAGGATGTGCATGATGGAATATATTATCAAGAATTGTTGATCCATCTATCAACTTGGGTTCCTGTTCAAAAAAAGCAACATCTACATCTTTGTTGATCCAAACACTGCCTTCATCACCGGTTTCTTTTCCTGCAATAATTTTTAACAATGTTGATTTGCCTGCACCATTGCGGGCAACAAGCGCTATTTTATCACCTTCTGAAATATGAAATGAAAGATCATTAAAAAGAGGTTTTATTCCGTAAGACTTACTCAAATCCTTAACTGACACATAATGCATGGTGCAAAGATAAAGCCCACCGTTTGCCGAAGAGTTTTGTTAAACTGAAATAACTGAATTTTACCAGCCCTGGAACAGAATTCCGTTTGTAATGATAAAAAAAAGTTCACAACCGTCTGAATGGTTGTGAACTTTAATGATTCATTTTCGATACTTAAACCGAAGTTGAAAGCTTATACAGGGAATTAATCTTTTTTATCTAATCCTTTCAGCCAATCAATAATTCCCTCGCGGGTTTTACCAAGCTTGGTTTGCAGGCGTCCAAATAATTCATCTTCTTTTCCATCTTCATACCTAAGATCATCATCTGTAAGATCGCCATGAGCTTGCTTCGCTTTTCCTTTCAACTCGTTCCAGCGTCCTTTTAATTCTAGTCTGTCCATAATTGAAAATTTAGTAAAGTATAGAAAAATTTATGCCAAGGGGTTATTCAATTTCTTCCGGGGGCGCTAACATCATGGTTATCAGGCTTGGAAGGATTTCTGCTTTAATTTCTTTTGTTTTACCCCGGTACTCACCATCTATTTGGAAATAGGCTTTACTTAGTGCAGAAATTTCCACTTTTTTAGTTTTAAAGATTTCGATCCGGTTAGGATGAAAGGTTTGATCGGTAAAAAGTCCCCGCATTATTTCAATCAGGTTGATCTTTCTCATCACAACCACTTCAAATATGCCATCAGACACATCCCCACCAGGATTAATGTTTCCACCGGTTCCATACTTTCGTGCATTTGCAAGTACTACCATGTAGGCTTTTCTTTTATAGGTTTCACTATCTGTTTTAATGGTTACATACATTTTTTCTTTCTTCACCAATACCCCGAAAAGGGATTTGCCGTAACCCCACATGCCTCTTTTTTTCGAACCTTCAAAATACTTAACCAGCATGGCATTTAACCCAATATCACTTAAATGAATGCAAATCTCCTGGTTATTGATCCTGATGGCGTCGATCTTTTTTTCGATTCCGTTTATTGCAATATCTAAAGCAATGTCAACGTCAATGGGAATTTCTAGCTCCTTTGCCATGCCGTTTGCCGAACCAGCAGGAATGATGGCCATTGGTATATTCTTTCCCTGGATTATTTCTGCTACCAATTTTACTGTACCATCGCCGCCTACAGCAACTACACGATCGGGATTTACAGATTCAATGTGATGTGCAACAGAAACTTCATCGCTTTTACCAGTCAACAAAAAAAACTCCATTTGATGGGTAGAATTTTTAAAATATGTTCTGATCTCTTCTTCCCAATTTTGTTTAGATCTGCCACCAGAAACCGGGTTAATAATAAATAATAATTTTAGCGCTCCTTGTTTCTGCATGTTTCTTGTATTATCACCACCAATGCAAACAACCTACCATAATAAAAATAAACCCAAATGGAGTACCCGTTTGCTCAACCTTATTGGATTGACCAATGAAACTACCATTAAAGTTTATCATGGTTATGGGCAAGCAAATAGCCTGGTTATTTATGGACATGTGCTTAAATTTTCTCCCTTACCACGAACCCGCTACACGCAAACCTTTCTTGGTAATATAGCTTCATTGCTTCGTTTATTTATGGTTAAACCATATAAAAATGTGCAATTAGAAACCGAATGGGATGGGAAAATTTTATATACAAAGGCCGGCGATAATGGCTTTTTTAAATTTGAATGGAAAGACGATCCGCCTTTAATACAAGGTTGGCACCCATTGGTTGTAAAGCTGCGAGGGGAACAAAATGAAATTATTGCTGAAGGAACCGGTTTGATATACATACCACACGAAACGCAATATGGTTTTATTTCTGATATTGATGATACTTTTTTGATTTCCCATTCGAGCAAGATGCGTAAACGACTCTACGTTTTATTTACCCGTAATGCCCGTAGCCGCAAACCTTACGAAGGCGTGGTAAAACATTATAAATTACTGGCACAGGGAAGTACAACCCCGGATTCGCCCAACCCTTTCTTTTTTGTTTCGAGCAGCGAATGGAACCTTTACGATTTTTTAGTTGAGTTTGCCCGACTGAATGGATTACCGGATGGCGTGTTTCTGCTCAATGTTTTAAAGCAGTTTAAACACATAATTAAAACCGGGCAAAACAATCATAGTGGAAAATTTACCCGAATCGTACGCATCATGGAGTCGTTTCCAAAACAAAGCTTTGTATTACTTGGCGATAGTTCGCAGCAAGACCCTTTTATTTACGAATCCATCGTAAGGCATTTTCCTAAACAGGTGCATGCTGTATACATTCGTGATGTGCACCCTAAAAATTACCATAAAGTGAAAGAAACAATTCAAAAAATACAAGATGCAGGCGTATCCTGTTGTTTTTTTCAACACAGCGAAGATGCCATTCTTCATTCCAAAAAAATAAATCTAATTCAAACTACCGAACTATTGGAAACTTCTAATTAATAGGTAAAATCTTTGTGGCATAAATTTTTCAGCATATTACTAAATAAAGAAATTTTAGATCATGGAAAAGAATTTGGATCAAAAAGAGGCGCTGAAAAAATTTAAGAAGCTTGCAGAAGAAATAAGGGTTTGTATGTTTATTACAAATGCGGATGGTGATCTTGACCATACGAGACCCATGAGTACAATTGAAGTAGAAGAAGACGGATCGCTTTGGTTCTTTACAGATATACGTTCCATTAAGGTAGAAGAAGTAGCTACTGAAAAGCAAGTGCATTTAACCTATGCCCATCCCGGGAAAGAAAGTTACATGGATGTACGCGGAACAGCCAAAATTGTAACTGATAAACAGCAAATAAAAGATAAATGGTCGCCAATTGTAAAAGCATGGTTTCCCGATGGTGTAGATGATCCAAATATTGCTTTATTAAAAGTTCAACCTAACCATTGTTATTATTGGGATGCAGAAACCGGGAAAATGATTCAAGTATTAAAAATGGCAGTTTCGGCAATTGCGGGTAAAAGGTTGGCAGATGGAAAAGAAGGAAAGCTAAGTTTATAAGGCCTGTGCTATAGGGTTATTTAAAATCCATATCATTTTGACTAACAAAACCTAAATAATTTTGACAGCTGGGGCAATATAATTCTATTGCGTCTGTCAAAATAAGATGTTCTTGTTCTGTACTCCTTCCTTCGCCTTTCCAGTTGCAATCCGTGCATTCAAATTCTTTCGAATTGAATGCGGTGGGTGAATAAATGTTATGCATTGGGAAGATTTATAATGTCTTTACAAATATCTCCAGCTTATTTCAGAAATAAAATACTTACTTATGAGTATATATCATCAACTAAGTGTTTCTATTTATTACTTATTTATAAATCATGTTTGTTTCTAATATCCTGTTTGTTTTATTCATTATAAAATAACATTACTTGTATATTTAAGCTTAACACACCAAAGCTTAAAGATTTATGAGAGAATGGTTAGATTCTTCTGCAGATCGGCAATTACAGGATGAAGCTGATAAAAAGATTAAAGCGCTGCAGGCATTTGAACAAGAAGTTCCAGCCGTTTTTATTGTACATAACCTTTTAACCAATTCGGTAGTGTACATGTCAAAAAGAGGTTTGGATATTTTAGGGGTAACGCTAGATCAAATTCGAATCAACAACCCTGAATACCATGATCGTTATTTTAACGCTGAAGATGCTGCCAACTATGTTCCTAAAATTCTTGGTCTAATTGAAAGAAATAACTCCGATGATATGATCTCATTCTTTCAGCAAGTTAGGGCTTCGGAAAAAGAAGAATGGACATGGTATTTAAGTTCAACGAAGATCTTTCTTAGGGACAAACACAACAAACCCGTTTTAATCCTGACTATATCCTTACCAATTGAAACTTCACACCATATAACTACTAAGGTTGAGCGCTTATTGCAGGAAAATAATTTCTTACGTAATAACCACCATGTATTTGCATCGCTTACCAAAAGGGAAATTGAAATTTTAAGACGCATAGCGTTGGGACAAAACTCTGCCGAAATTGCGCAAGTCATGAACATTTCTGAAACCACAGCCAATACACATAGAAGAAATCTACGTAAAAAGATCAATGCGCAATCTCCATATGATATTACCCGGTTTGCACAAGCTTTTGACCTTATTTAATTTTGCACCTTCCAGCTTTCCATAACAAATTCATTTTTAATTTGTTTAAATTAATGTATGGCAACAGTTCTCATTACAGGAGGTACGGGTTTAATTGGCAATGCACTTACAAAAGAATTAATTAATAAAGGTTATGAGGTAATTATATTATCCCGCCATGCGGCAAAGCAAAACCAGGGAGATTCAAAGAAAACCTTTGCCAATTGGGATGTTAAAAATGCTACAATAGATAAAGAGGCAATTCAAAAAGCCGATTATATAAT
>JAKFCI010000532.1:0-20231 GCA_036676725.1 Chitinophagaceae bacterium | reverse complement strand
GAAGCCTACTTTCTTTGCAACTGTTACTGCTTGATCAACATCAAAAGCAGTTCCGTATTCAGGGTAAGGAATTTCCAGTTCTTTCAACAAATCGCTGAAGCGTCCGCGATCTTCAGCAATGTCCATATTATCGAAAGACGTACCGATGATCTTAATGCCTTTTTCGTGCAGGCGCTTTGCCAGTTTCAAAGCAGTTTGTCCGCCAAGTTGAACAATGACACCTTCCGGTTTTTCAAGTTCAACAATCTCCCACAAATGTTCCCAAAAAACAGGCTCGAAATATAGTTTATCGGCAATATCAAAATCTGTAGAAACGGTTTCCGGATTACAGTTCACCATGATGGCTTCGTAACCACATTCCTTTATTGCAAGCAATCCATGTACGCAGCAATAATCAAATTCAATTCCTTGCCCAATACGGTTGGGACCACTACCTAATACGATTATTTTCTTTTTATCTGAAACAATACTTTCGTTGGCACCACCTTCTTCAAATGTTGAATAGAAATAAGGAGTCTTTGCTTCAAATTCAGCACTGCAGGTATCTACCATTTTATAAACCCTGGTAATACCGGCAGCTTTACGTTTTTCGTAAATTTCTTCTTCGTTTGCATCTTCAATGATCCTGCTGATCTGTTCATCGCTAAAGCCATGTGTTTTTGCTTTGCGCAAAAGATCTAGCGGCAATTCTTCTAACCAGTAATTACCCAATTCTTTTTCAATCAAACAAATCTTTTGAATTTCATACAAGAACCAACGATCAATTCCTGTAGCTTTCGCAATTGTATTCACGCTAACGCCAAGCATCAACGCATCTTTTATTCGAAAAATCCGATCCCATTTCGGTATCTTAATATAGTCTAATAATTCCTCTGCATGCATTTGGCTTTTGCCATAATAACCAAGACCCACAGCATTGTTTTCTAAACTCTGACAAGCTTTTTGAACAGCTTCGGTAAAGCTTCTACCGATGGCCATTACTTCACCCACGCTTTTCATTTGCAAGCCTAAGGTATCGTTTGCGCCTTTGAACTTATCAAAATTCCAACGGGGAATTTTAACGATCACATAATCCAAAGCGGGTTCAAAATAGGCCGATGTTGTTTTTGTGATCTGGTTTTCTAATTCATCTAAAGTATAACCAATGGCAAGCTTGGCTGCAATTTTTGCAATTGGATAGCCCGTGGCTTTCGATGCCAGGGCTGATGAACGGCTCACACGTGGATTGATTTCAATGGCAATGATTTCTTCGTTTTCGGGGTTCAAAGAAAATTGCACATTACAACCTCCGGCAAAATTGCCAAGGTCACGCATCATCATAATGGCGGTGTTGCGCATTAATTGAAAAGCCGTATCACTTAGGGTCATAGCAGGTGCAACTGTTATGCTGTCGCCTGTATGTATACCCATCGGGTCAAAGTTTTCTACTGTGCAAATAATAACCACATTATCTGCTGCATCACGCAATAATTCCAGCTCAAATTCCTTCCAGCCTAATACAGCTCTCTCAACTAATACTTCATGTATTGGGGAAGCTTGCAAACCATTGGTCAGCGCTTCTTCAAGATCATCTTTATCGTGTACAAAACCGCCACCGGTTCCACCTAAAGTAAATGATGGTCTGATCACCAGTGGAAACCCTATTTCCTGTGCAAATTCTTTTCCTTCTAAAAATGAATTTGCCGTACGTGCAGGTGCAACAGGAACGCCAAGTTGAATCATCCATTGGCGAAACTTTTCGCGGTCTTCGGCTTTATCAATGGCTTTTATATCTACACCAATTAATCTTACATTATATTTTTCCCAGATACCCAGGTCTTCCGCTTCTTTTGCCAGGTTAAGGGCTGTTTGTCCGCCCATGGTAGGCAAAACAGCATCAATATCATTTTCTTCCAGGATCTGTTCAATACTTTCCACGGTTAACGGCAACAGGTAAACGCGGTCCGCCATCATTGGATCGGTCATAATGGTGGCCGGGTTGCTGTTGATCAGGATCACTTTAATTCCTTCCTCACTTAAGCTGCGAGCAGCCTGCGTTCCCGCATAATCGAACTCGCAGGCTTGTCCAATAACAATAGGACCGGAACCAATAATTAAAACAGATTTTATAGAAGAATCTTTAGGCATGTTATAAGTTTATCAGTTTTACTTTCGCTCGATTTTTTATTGCAATTGAGGAACCTACCCTGTAATTTTTGAAACATGGTTAACTTCTCTCAGGTGCATAAAAAAACCGGGTATTCACCCGGGTTGCAAATGTACAGTAAAGCAATGTTTCATGCGGAAGTTTTTAAAGCCGCCCCCAGATTATAACATATTGTAATGCTCAAAAAAAAGAGCTGCAAAGCAGCTCTTTTAAATAATTTCAGTAGATACTTATACTTGTTGTGAATAAGGATTTTCTGAACGATTAGCAGAAGTATTCTGACCATCTTCTTTTTTACCAAACATTCCTTTTACACTTTCAGGAACGTTTTCTTCAAAAAGTTTTTTGCCTTTGTTCACCAGGTTGTCTTTATCCTGCTGACTCATTTTAGAATATTTATATAACCCGAAAGCTGCTGCTCCTGCTAAAAGCAAAGAACCAATACCTGGACGTGCCATAATTTTATTTTTTAAGTTTAAAAATATTTTTCCTGCTATGCAGTCTCTGTATATAATAAAATATCATACCGTAAAAAATACAAGCAACGAATAATTTACTTATTCTGCTGTTTACCCATAATTTTTATTTTTTGTAGAAATGCTCCCACCATATTTAGACTAAAACCACCTATTTCATTTTATTTAACTTGTTCAATTTCAACGATGGAATAAAGATTGTTGCTTTATTTTGCACACTTCTTAAACCCGGTCATATAGAATGAGGAATTTTTTCAAGAAAGGTTGTTGCTTAATCAGCGCCATGTTTTTTCTTTTTGCCAATGCACAACAAAAAAATTATCCCCAGGGATATTTTAGAAATCCACTTAATATAAAAATGGAGTTGGTTGCAAATTTTGGAGAGCTCCGGAGCAATCACTGGCACATGGGCCTGGACATTCGTACCCAAAGAAAAGAAAACTTACCGGTTTATGCTGCTGCTGAAGGTTTCGTATCCCGTATTAAAATTGAGCCTGGCGGTTTTGGACGGGCCATTTATATTGCGCACCCGAATGGTTTAACCACGCTGTATGCGCATTTGAATGCCTTTAATCCTGTGTTAGAGCGATGGGTAAAAAGCGAACAATATCGATTGGAAAGTTGGGCTGTTGAATTAGAAGTGCCCGCCAATATGTTCCCCGTAAAAAAAGGAAGTTTTATCGCTTTTAGCGGTAATACCGGGGGATCTCAGGGACCACATGTTCATTTTGAAATAAGAGAAACAAAAACGGATAAATGCCTAAACCCCATGCTATTTGGCTTTCCTATTCCTGATGCTGTAGCGCCTTCGCTCATAAGATTAGCCATGTACAACCGGAACCAAAGTTTGAATGTACAAGCACCCCAGATAATGGCTTTAAAAAAAGTTGGTGCATCTTATAGTCTTGCCCAATCAAACCTGGTAAAAGTTGGAACGGATAAAATAAGTTTTGCTATTGGTGCAGTGGACCGTTTCTCAGGTTATACCAATCCAAATGGTATATACAGTGCCCGCATATTATTGGATGGCGAATTACAATCAGAATTTATTTTAGACAGAATAGGTTATGATGAAACGCGGTATATGAATGCGCAAATTGATTACCGGTATAAATACAAAGGGGGACCTTATTTACAACACATTAGCCGGATGCCGGGAGACATCACTTCCATTTATACTTCAACAAATTCAGAAGGCGTTATTCATTTAAAAGATGAGGAACCCCATTTAGTAAGAATTGAAACACGGGATGCTGCTCAAAATTTATCGGTTTTGCAATTCAATGTGCAATTAAATAGAAGCCTTCCCACACCTTCTTTAGTATCAACTTACGAAACATGGTCGCCCAATTTTGTAAATGTGTTTGAATCGGAAAATTTTGAAGCATATACAACAGAACGTTCTATTTATGATACATTGCCTGTAAGCCACAATGTTGTTGAGGCAAGTAGTGTTAAGGCAATTGGGAAAGTAAATATTTTTATGAGCCCCGCAATTCCAGTTCATGAATCTTTTATTGTTCGCATAAAATCAGATCGTGTATTAACCGAAGAAGAAAGAAGTTGTACAGTGATTTTAAATACTGCAGGAACAAAAAAAACGGTTGTAAAAGCAAAGTGGCAAGGCGATTGGGCCTGGGCTCCATTCAGGCAATTTGGAACTTACCAGGCTTTTGCTGATGATGAGCCACCTACAATAAATGCAGTGCCGGCCGATTTAAGCAAATCATCAAGAATCGTATTTACACCAAAGGATAATTTTAATTCGATCAAAAACTTCAGAGCCGAGGTAGACGGAAAATGGCTTTGCTTCACAAATGATAAAGGCAGAACCTGGATCTATAAGTTTGATGAAAATTTTCCGAAAGGAAAGCATGAATTAAAAGTAAGCTTTGAAGATGAAGCCGGAAATGTGACGATCAAAACCTGGAATGTGACGAGGTAGTTCAACCATTTCATCCATATTATTGTTACAATTTTTCAAACCCGATTTTCTTTTTTTAATATACATATGGCAACACATTTAGAACCGGGACAGAAAGCGCCACTTTTTACAGGATTAGACCAGGATGGTAAAAAAATTTCTCTTGCAGATTTTAAAGGCAAAAAAGTTGTTTTGTTTTTTTACCCGGAAGATGACACACCTACTTGCACAGTGCAAGCTTGTAATTTAAGAGACAATTATGCTTTACTAAAAAAGAATGGCTACACCGTTATAGGCATCAGTCCTGATGATGAAAAAAGTCATTTAAAATTTAAAGAAAAATTTAGTTTGCCATTTACCCTTGTTGCCGACCCAGAACATGTAATTATTGATAAATATGGAGTTTGGGGCGAAAAGAATTTGTATGGCCGAAAATATATGGGACTGCACCGCACAACTTTTTTGATTGATGAAGCAGGTATTATTCAAAAAATATTAAAAAAGCCCAGAAGTAAAATGCATGCAGAAGAAATTTTGAAGTGATCAAATGATCCATTCAATTTCACCAACACTAAATAGTTCTTCTGTTGCTTGTTGCGTTATTAATTCGCCGTTTTGTGTTACACCTTTAATCGTTGCATTAAACACACGGGTTCCTTTTTTCAAACGTACTTGTTCGTTAAGCTTATACAGGTTATTGTGATAATTAGAAATGACAAGTTTTTCATCAATGAACAAAGTTTTATAAGCTTGTTCTAAATGAATGCAAAGTTCATTTGCAAGCTGTAACACGTCATAATCTTTTCCCGTAATTTGTTTTAGCGAAACTGCTTTATTTTCCAATTCTAAAAACGTAGTTTGGTTGATATTGATTCCAATTCCTACAACAGCAAAGCGCCATTCTGAACCGGATAAAATATTTTCAATTAAAATTCCTCCTGCCTTTCTGTCATTCCAATAAAGGTCATTTGGCCATTTAACTTTTGTTTGTTCTATGGCATAATGGTTAAAAAAATTATAGACTGCATTTGCAGACGCCATGCTTAGTAAAAACAATTTTGAAAGATCTAAGCCACGTATTTCAATAATAACGCTCATTGCAATGTTCATTGCCTCCCCGGTTTCCCAGGTTTTATTACGCTGTCCTTTGCCTTTTGTTTGCCGATGAGCAAAAACTACGGTACCGTGCTGTGCCATCCCTTCATGTATAAGGGCGGTGGCATAGTTGTTGGTGCTATCAACACTCTGTAGTTCAATAAAAGATTGACCTATGGATTTTAAAGGTGGTTGCAATTTGTTCTTAATTTTGAACAAAGCTATTCCACTTTAATTCTGCATTTCGCTTAAAGGTGGTTGCAGGTATTTTTTAATCATTAATTGATATTGTATTTGGAACAATTAGACGTATTGTCAAACAGGAAGAAAGGTGTTACCAGGTTAACCCGGAATTCAAAAATTTTCAAGAGCATAATCAGGGCTATTCAAAATAAAAAAGGCGAAGAGATCATTTCTTTAGACCTCCGCAAGATCCCGGAAGCTGTTGCAGATTTTTTTATCATCTGCGAAGCAAGTAACCAACCCCAGGTGCGTGCCATTGCAGATGCCATCATTGACGAAGTGAAGGAAGTAAGTGGTGAAAGCCCGTTTCACCACGAAGGCAAACAAACATTACAGTGGGTGCTGATAGACTATGTAAATATTGTAGTACACGTAATGCTGCCTGAGACCAGAAAATTTTACAAGCTGGAAGAAATGTGGAGCGATGCTAATCTGGAAGAACACAACGATTAGCCAACTTTACGTGTTTAATAATAAAGCGTACACCTTTTCTCGTTAAAAATCCATTATTTAGCGGAATTCAATTTATAAAGCAACAAATGTCACAAGAACCATATAAGCCAGATAATAAGCCTAAACTTCCAAAATTCTCGAACCGGTCCGGCGAAGGCGGTGAGCCGCGTAAAGGACCCAAGTTCAGTATTTACTGGGTGTATGCCCTGATTTTTGCCGTGTTGATCGGCTTTCAATTTTTTGGTCCCTTTAGTACAACTACAGGAAAGATTAACCGCGATGAGTTTGAAGCCATGGTTTCAGCAGGTGATGTTTCAAAATATGTTGTTGTTGATAACCGCGACCAGGTGCAGGTTTTCCTGAAAAAGGAAAGTTTCCCTAAATATGCCGGAAATAAAAACCTGGCTGGAAAATTAAAAGATGAAGGGCCTCATGCCTACTTCCAAATTGGTTCTACCGAAGATTTTGATAAGAAGATGGAAGATTTTTATGCGCAAAACAATGTGCCTAAGGAAAATCAGCCCATTGGTGTAATTGACAACGAAAAAACCTGGTTTGGACCTTTATTGCAAACCATTCTCCCCATACTTATTTTTATTGCCATCTGGATTTTATTGATGCGTAAAATGGGCGGTGGTGCAGGCGCTGGCGGTGGACCCGGCGGCATTTTCAACATTGGAAAATCAAAAGCTACTTTATTTGATAAAGGCACCAAGGTAAGCATCACATTTGCTGATGTAGCCGGACTTGATGAAGCCAAAGTAGAAGTAATGGAAATTGTTGACTTCTTAAAAAGTCCAAAAAAATATACGGCACTTGGTGGTAAAATTCCAAAAGGTGCTTTGTTAATCGGCCCCCCGGGAACAGGTAAAACCTTGTTAGCCAAAGCTATGGCCGGCGAAGCGCAGGTTCCGTTTTTTAGCTTAAGCGGGTCTGATTTTGTTGAAATGTTTGTAGGTGTAGGTGCTAGTCGTGTTCGTGACTTATTTAAGCAAGCCCGTGAAAAAGCTCCTTGTATTATTTTCATTGATGAAATAGATGCTATAGGTCGTGCCCGTGGAAAGAATATGATGATGAGCAACGATGAGCGGGAAAGCACATTAAACCAGTTATTGGTAGAAATGGATGGCTTTAGTGGTGAAAGCGGAATAATTGTTTTAGCTGCAACCAACCGTCCTGATGTATTAGATACAGCTTTATTACGCCCAGGCCGTTTCGACAGGCAGATAACAATTGACAAACCAGATTTAAAGGGAAGAGAAGAAATCTTTAAAGTGCATTTAAAGCCAATTAAGATCTCTGAAAAATTAGATATTCATAAAATTGCGGAGCAAACACCTGGTTTTGCAGGAGCTGATATTGCCAACGTGTGTAATGAAGCAGCTTTAATAGCAGCCCGCAAAGGAAAATCAGCCGTAGATATGAGCGATTTCCAGGATGCAGTTGACAGGGTAATTGGTGGTTTGGAAAAGAAAAACAAGATCATTTCACCGGAAGAAAAACGCATTATTGCCTTCCACGAAGCAGGACACGCAATATGCGGATGGTTTTTAGAGCATGCTTACCCGCTTTTAAAAGTAACCATTGTTCCAAGAGGAACGGCAGCTTTGGATTATGCGCAATACACCCCGAAAGAACAATACCTGTATAATACAGACCAATTAAATGACCAGATTTGTATGACACTTGGTGGAAGAGCCAGCGAGGAGATCTTCTTTGGAAAAATATCTACCGGTGCGCAAAATGACTTGCAGCAAATAACCCGGATAGCTCACGCCATGGTTACAGTTTACGGTATGAGCGAAAAGGTTGGAAATATTAGCTATTACGATCCGCAGGCAGACCAGACCTTTACCAAGCCTTATTCTGAGGAAACTGCTAAGATCATTGACCAGGAAGTAAGAAATTTAATTGACCTGGCTTATGAAAGAACAAAGCAATTGCTAAGAAATAAAAAAGCGGATGTTGAAAAACTTGCAGAAGCTTTATTAACAAAAGAAGTCTTGTTTCAAAGCGATGTTGAAGAATTAATAGGCAAACGTCCTTTTGAAGAAAAGAAAGTTTTGGGTGAAGATGATGAAACACCACACCATGACGGCGGCATTAGCACAGGAGTTCCTCCGTACGATGCAGGCGTAATGAACCAAGTTCCTTCAGCATGAGTTCTACAGCAAGAAACAATATTTTAAAGAAAATAAGATTGGCGTTGACACACTCAACGCCAATTCCTTTTCCAAAAGCCGAGGCGCCGGCAAGCGTAGTGCAACCATTGCAACAGGATATAGTAGTTGAATTTGCCGAGCAGTTCACTCAATTGCAAGGAAAATTTAGTTTTTGTTCCAACGAACAAGAAGCAATACAACAATTGTACACCCTGTTTATTCAAAATAACTGGAACAAAATTTTTTGTAACCAGGAAAAATGGAAATTGGTTATACCGCAAAATATTTGGACCGATGATATTATAGACTGCGATGCATCAATTACAAATTGCGAAGCATTGGTGGCACGTACCGGCAGCCTTGTTTTAAGTGCATTAAACAGTGGGCGAATCAATAGTGTATATGCGCCAGTGCATATTTGCATAGCTTATGCTTCACAACTTCAATATGATATAAAAGATGCACTTAATTATTTGAAAAAAAAGTATGATGATAAACTGCCTTCTTTAATAACTTTTGCAACAGGGCCCAGTCGCACAGCTGATATTGAAAAAACTTTAGTAGTTGGTGTACATGGACCAAAAGAAGTTTACTGTTTTTTAATTGACGATCTCGAATAAGCTTCATAACCTTACACAATGCAAATTCCTGCAGGCAAAAAAATATTTTTTCTTTCCGATTTTCATTTAGGCGCACCCGATGCTGCATCTAGTTTGGAACGAGAAAAATTAATTGTTCGTTTTTTAGATGAAGCGAAACATGAGGCATTTGCTATTTTTATTGTAGGTGATGTTTTTGATTTTTGGTACGAGTATAAAAAAGTTGTTCCTAAAGGCTATGTGCGGTTACTAGGAAAACTTGCTGAACTAACAGATGCGGGCATTGCCCTTTATTTTTTTGTTGGCAACCACGACATGTGGATGAAAGCTTATTTTCAAAGTGAACTAAATATTCCAGTTTATTTTGAAGCGAAGGATTTTGTTTTTAATGATAAACATTTTCATGTAGCGCATGGCGATGGACTGGGACCTGGCGATCATAAATACAAGGCTTTAAAAAAAGTATTTCGTAACCCGGTTTCACAATGGTTGTTTGGCATTTTACCGCCGCAGGCAGGTATTGGGTTAGCAGATTATTTTAGCAAAAGAAGCCGGGCACTGACAGGCAGCACAGAAGAAACCTTTTTGGGTGAAGAAAAAGAATGGCTGATTATTTACAGCAAAGAACAATTAGCAAAAACAAAGATTGATTTTTTTGTGTATGGTCATAGACACTTACCCATTGATTATCGTCTAAATAAAGAAAGCAGGTATATTAACCTTGGCGATTGGATAAGGTATTTTACATATGCTGTTTTTGACGGGGAAAATATTGAACTCAAATCGTATAAAGGGCAGGAAAATAAAATCATTAAAAATTGGTAAAACCATTTGCATTTTTGTTGCTTGCATTTTTAAATTCTATTTGTTTTGCACAAAAAGATACATCGCTACGTTTAATAAAAAGCATTCCAATAGAAGCGAGTGAAATTGCTATTGATAACCTCGATAATTTTTACATTCTTACTAATAGCGACCAATTAAAAAAATACAGTGCAGCAGGCGATTCTGTTGCCGTTTATAACGATGTGCGCAGGTTTGGAAAACTATATTCTTTTGATGTTTCCAACCCATTGAAAGTTTTGTTGTTCTATAAAGATTTTTCCAGCGTCGTGTTATTGGACAGGCAATTATCTGTTCGCAATACCGTGGATTTGCGTAGGCAAAACATAACACAAGCAAGTACAGCAAGCATATCGTACGATAATAATATTTGGGTATTTGATGCAGTTGACAATAAATTGAAAAAGCTGGACGAAAACGGCGATCTTCTTTTAGAAACAGTTGATTTCCGAACCCTTTTTGCAGGCGATTTTGTTCCGCAAAAAATTATTGACAAGGATAATTCTGTGTACCTGTATGATTCGAGCTATGGAGTAATTCAATTTGATTATTATGGTAGCTTTCAAAAAAAACATCCATTGCCTAATTGGAAAAATATTGGCGTTTATAAAAACAACATAATTGGCTTTTATAATAATGGTATTGCAGTTTACAACACAAGTAACTTAATGCAGCAACAATACCAGTTTCCTTCTTCATTTAATTCCTTCAACCAATACTTGCTTGGCAGTACTACCCTGTTTACCCGATCGAAAAATTCGGTAAACATTTATTCTTTTAAGATTTACTGATTGCCGTATGAGCTAATTTAGCTTAAATAGTTTTTGGAATGGATCAATTTCTGGACAAGGTTTTTTTAAGTAATACAGTAAAAGATTGGCTGATAACTGCGGGTATAATATTGGTTGTACTTATTTTAAATAAATTCATTTCACGTTACGTTGCGCAGTTTGTTTGTAAACTATTTAAAAGAAATTGGAAAACACTTGATCAACACAAGCTTGTTGCATTGATCATTTATCCACTCAGCGTTTTTCTTACAGTTACCATAGCAATTTTTGTGTTATACCGTTTAAATTTTCCGCAAGAGATCAATGTTACAATTTACAAGTACTCTTTAAAAACGATTATTCATTCACTGGGCATCATCATCCAGATCATCACTTTTATCTGGATGCTACTTCGCATTATTGATTTTATTGCAAGTGTGCTGGAACAAAGAGCCGCATTAACGCCTGACCAAAGCGACAACCAACTTATTATCTTTTTCAAAGATTTTGTAAAAGTCATTTTGGGCATCATCGGATTTTTAATGCTGCTGCATTTTGCTTTTGATTACCGCGTTGGAAACCTATTAACAGGATTAAGTATTGTAGGTGCAGCTATCGCTTTATCGCTTCGTGAAAGTTTGGAAAACCTGATCGCTTCTTTTGTGATATTTTTTGACAAACCTTTTACAACCGGCGACCTTGTTAAGGTGCAAAATATCACGGGTAATGTAGAAAGAATTGGATTGCGTAGTACGAGGATAAGAACCGATCAAAAAACATATGTGACGGTTCCTAACAAACAAATGGTTGATAGTATTCTTGATAACTTGTCGTTGCGCTCACAAAGAAAAAACGAATTGTTTCTTCATCTGAGTTTGCAAACATCATCTGATAAAGTGGAAAAAGTTTTAGCAGCCCTGAGAGATCATTTAGGAAAGATAACCGAACTTTTTAGTTATAATGTTTTGCTATCTGATATAAACGCAGGAGCAATTGTATTGCACATAGATTTTTTTACCCTACCCATAGACGTTAATACGTTTAACAGCTTAAAGCAAGGTGTTAATTTATTTGCCTTGCAAACATTAGAAAAAGAGGATGTAAAAATTGCAGGTGCCATGGCGCCAGCGCCGCCTCCACCGGAGTTAAAATAAAAAATCCTGCGATGGATGCAGGATTGATATTGCTGATTTAAAAAACTTAAGTACAAGAGTGCGACGCAAGGAACTTTCAATAGTAGCAGTATAGCTGGCTACATTATTTGCCGTTAATAATATCGCCTAACTCTTTATCAAACATTCCATACTTACCATATTCTACTACCCTGCCAATTTCTTTACCATTTTTTAAAACGATAAAAGTTGGAACAAGGGTTACATTAAATGCTTCCGATAAATGATTGACCGTTTTTTTATCCCGGTCAACTCCTAATATTGTTATTCTTTCTTGTGGAAAAGCCGCAGCATCAGTAATTGCGAAAAACTTTGGAAAGATTGTTTTCGTATCGTCGCACCAGGTGCCTCCAAAAGCAAGAATATGAATTGAATCTTTTGCAGTTTTCAAACCTGCAACAGCAGTGGCTTCCGGCGTATAACCTTTAGCGTTACTTGCATACCAGGTAAAAGAAGAATCTTTAGAAAGATCTTGCTGTGTAATAAAACCTTTTAAAATTTTATTTCCACTTGCATCTGTCGTAATTTCTTTTTGCGCAAATGCAGAATGAACGCCGAACAATATTATAGCTGTAAAAATGAATTTGTACATAGTAAAATATATCATCCAAATTTAAGTTGCGAAGAATAAGATATTCAGAGGCAATTGTTAAAGCTTATTTTACAAATGCGCTTTTAACTCCAGCAAAAAAACCTTAAGGCGCTGCAACGACTGGATCATCTGATAGCGTTCATCGACCTTTTTACTTTTTTTAATATAATCTTTTGCGCCTTCTATGGTGAATTTGCGGCGGCGTAAAAGGTCGTGAATAATTTGAAGGGTTTTAATTTCTGAAGGGCGAAAAAAACGATCGCCTTTTTTATTTTTTCGAAGGTCCATTCCAAACTCCCCTTCCCAGTGGCGTAACAGTGAAGTATTTACCTTAAACATATCGGCAACTTCGCCTATAGAATAATATTGTTTCTGGAAAAGAATTTCATCAGGCGGAATTTCTATGTTACCTGCTTCTTCCTCCATCTCCTTAATTGACTTACGGCCACGGGTGCTCTTGGGTTTTTCTTTCGGTGGCAAAATAGGCTGCCCGGACAGAAACTCTTTGGGGGCCTTTTCATTTTCGTCTGAAAAGTCAAACGTTATTTGATTCAGTTCCTTGGACATTGCCTGTTAAAAAATTAGGGGAATTATTATAGATTAAAGTTACATACAGGCAGGTTAGAAAACCGATAGAAAAATGATAATATTCTTTTGATTTTAGTCGAAACTTTGGTTGGAAACTTTTGCTCTTTTTAGCAACTCGTTAAATTGCTGAGGCGTAAGATCATTATAAAAAAAATACACAGGATCAAGTTTCTGCCCGTTTTTATGTACTTCATAATGCAAGTGCGGCCCGGTAGATTTTCCAGTGGACCCCACATAACCAATCACTTCACCACGCTTAATTCTTTGCCTGGCTCTTGCTTTAATGCGCACCATGTGGCCGTATAAAGTTTCGTAACCAAAACCATGATTGATTACTACGTGATTGCCATAACCCACATCGCTGTAGCCTGTTGTTCTCACGGTACCATCGGCTGTTGCATAAATAGGTGTGCCCTGTGGTGCAGAAAAATCAAGTCCTGCATGGATTTTAGGCGTTTTATAAATAGGATCTATGCGGTAACCAAAACCGGATGCAATACGATTAAGATCCTGGTTGCTTACCGGTTGAATGGCGGGTGTTGCAGCTAATATTTGTTCTTTATTTTTTATGAGCACCGCCAGTTCGTCGTAAGATTTTTTTTGAACTGTAATCCTGTTGGTTAAAGTTTTAAGCGATGTTTCAATAGAACGCACAAGTTGATCCTCTCGTATACTTTCAACTTTTGCAATTTCCTGTTGCTTTTCCAACTCCATTGCCCGGGCACTGTCCGGAATTGGTTTTGCTTCGAAGATCGTTCTGTAAACCGTGTTATCACGATTTTCCAATTCTTTCATCTGCTGTTTTATTTCATTTACTTCTTCGCCCAGGTCCTGGTAGCGGTATTTAAGCCTCTCATTTTCGGCTTGCAATAATTTTTCGGCAGGTGAACCTATAAAGCGGAATGCAAAAACGGAAATGATTGCTGAAGTAACGAGCGCAACAGCTAAAAAACTAAAAACACGGAGCAATTTTACCCGCAGCGGGGTAACCAGCTTTTCATAGCGGAGGGTTTGGGTATTATAGTAATATTTGATTTTCTTCATAAGTGATACCAGTATTGCGGATCATGATGAATTAAGCTTTATTGCTTGCAGATAGCTTTCATAATTCACCATTCACGATTCGTTACCTTTGCGCACCCGCAAAAAGCGGGCACCGACAAATATAGTATAAAGCAAAAATTACACATTTATTGTATCATGTTAACCAGTTCTGAAATTCGCAGTACGTTTTTATCTTTTTTTGAAAGCAAGGGGCACCATATTGTTCCTTCTGCTCCCATTGTTGTAAAGAACGATCCTTCACTGATGTTTACCAATGCTGGTATGAACCAGTTTAAAGATTATTTCCTGGGTAACAAGCAGGCGCCTTATTCCCGCATTGCCGATACACAAAAATGTTTACGGGTAAGCGGCAAGCACAATGACCTTGAAGAAGTGGGTGTTGATACTTACCATCATACCATGTTTGAAATGCTGGGTAACTGGAGCTTTGGTAATTATTTTAAAAAAGAAGCCATTGAATGGAGTTGGGAATTATTGACCAGGGTTTTTGAAATTCCGGTGGAACGGTTATACGTAACTGTGTTTGAAGGCGATGATAAGGAAGGTTTACCTATTGATGAAGAAGCCGCTGCTGAATGGAAAAAATGGATCGCACCCGAACGCATATTACTTGGGAATAAAAAAGATAATTTTTGGGAGATGGGTGATACAGGGCCTTGCGGACCTTGTACGGAGATTCACGTTGATATGCGTTCCGATGAAGAAAGAAAAAGTGTTGAAGGCAAAACTTTGGTGAATGCCGATCACCCGCAGGTAATTGAAATTTGGAATAACGTATTTATTCAATATAACCGTTTAAAAGATGGAAGCCTGCAACAGTTGCCTGCAAAACATGTAGATACAGGAATGGGCTTTGAACGTTTGGTTAGAGTGCTGCAAGGCAAAAACAGCAACTACGATACAGATGTTTTTACAGGTACCATAAATAAAATTGAAGCAATTTCTGGTCTCCAATACAAAGCTTCTGAAGCAGGTAAAAGTGATATTGCTTTCCGTGTGCTGGCAGATCATATACGGGCCATTTCTTTTACAATTGCCGATGGACAACTGCCATCAAATACGGGTGCAGGTTATGTAATTAGAAGAATTTTGAGAAGAGCCGTACGCTACTATTATTCCTACCTGAATTATCAGCAGCCTTTATTGTTTCAATTAGTACCGGTTATTGCAAAACAATTTGAAAATGTTTTTCCTGAATTATCAAAGCAGGAATCATTTGTTACAAAAGTTATCCGCGAAGAAGAAGAAGGTTTTTTAAGAACGCTTGAAAAAGGATTAAAAAGAATTGAAGACATTGTAGCTACAGCAAAAGAAACGATTCCAGGCAAAGAAGCATTTGAATTATACGACACTTATGGGTTCCCGTTAGACCTTACTAAACTTATTGCCATTGAAAAAGGGTTGAGTATTGATGAAGAAGGTTTCAACAAAGAGATGCTGGAACAAAAACAGCGCTCACGGGCCGCAACTGCAACTGATACAGAAGATTGGGTGATTGTAAATGAAGGTGTCAACAATTCTGTTTTTGTTGGTTATCACGATTTAGAAACGCATGCTAATGTTTTACGCTATCGGAAAGTAAAAGCAAAAGGAAAAGAAGCTTACCAACTGGTTTTAGACAGGACTCCTTTCTATGCAGAAAGCGGTGGTCAGGTTGGCGATACAGGAACACTAACTATTAATAATTCCGTTTTACAAATTATCGACACCAAAAAAGAGAATGACCTAATCATTCATTTTGCAGAATCTATTCCGGAGCATGTTGGTGGAGAAGTGATTGCAAAAGTTGACCATGTAAAAAGAAAATCAACTGCTGTTCATCATAGCGCAACACATTTGTTGCATGCTGCATTACGCAAAGTATTGGGAACGCATGTGACGCAAAAAGGTTCATTGGTTAACGCATCCTATTTACGTTTTGACTTTTCTCATTTTTCAAAAATGACAACTGAAGAAATTGCTGAAGTTGAAAAGATCGTCAACCAAAAAATTCGGGAAAACATTCCCGTTGTTATAAAAGAAATGTCAAAGGAAGATGCTATATCCTCGGGCGCAATGGCGCTTTTTGGAGAAAAGTATGGCGATAAAGTCCGTGTTGTTACCATCGATCCCGCTTATTCAATTGAATTATGCGGTGGCACACACGTAGGCGCTACCGGGGAATTAGGGTTTTTTAAAATTACATCCGAAGCCGCTGTAGCAGCAGGTGTTCGCCGTATAGAAGCTTTGAGTGGCGCTGCCGCGGAAGATTACATCAATAATCAATTACAACAAATTACTGTTGCTAAAGAAGCATTGAAAAATCCAAAAGATTTGGTACGATCTATTCAATCTTTAAATGAAGAAAATGCTTCACTTAAAAAAACGCTGGAAAAATTTGAACAGGTACAATTAAACACTTTAAAAGCTGTCTTATTACAAAAAACTGAATTAATAAAGGGTGTAAATTATTTGGGTGAAACTGTGGAAGTTTCCAGCGCCGATGGTTTAAAAAAACTTGCTTTTGATTTAAGAGGTCAATTATCGAATGCACTTATTGTACTTACAGCAGCTATTGATGGAAAAGCGCAGGTAGCCATTTCTGTTACGGACGAATTGGTAAAAGAGAAGGGATTGGATGCCGGGCAAATCATCAAACAGCATGTAGCTCCATTAATAAAAGGCGGCGGCGGCGGGCAAAAAACTTTGGCCACGGCAGGCGGAACAGATGTTTCTGCCCTTCATCAGGTAATAGAAACCATAAAAACATTGATATAGGCCGCTCAACATTTTAACACTTGCGAAAGGTTTCGTAATTAAAAAATGATTTCTATATTTGATCTACGAAAATAAACGTAGTAAATAATTTGCTTTATGAAACAATATATTTTTAAGGGAATGGCAGTTGCAGCAATTGCCTTCATATCCGTACCAGCATTAGCTCAAAAAGAAAAGAGCAAGAAAGAAGAGAAAGAAAAGAAAGAAATGCAAACCATCGTCATTACCAGGGAAGGTAATATAGATGAAAAAACAACCATCGAGATCAATGGCGAAAAAGTGTTGATCAATGGAAAAGAGCCTTCAAAAAACGAAAATGTAAATGTGAACGTGCACAAATTTAAAACCGGCGACCACGGACTTTCTTTATCAGGATTAAATAGAATGGGTGGCAATTGGGATTTTAATATAGATGATGAACGCATTTCATTATTTTCTGAAGACGCCAACCGTGCAATGCTAGGTGTTGTGACCGATGTTGATGAAAAAGGTGCCGAAATTACTTCTGTAAGTAAAGAAAGCGCTGCTGAAAAAGCTGGCCTAAAGAAAGGTGATATCATTACTAAGATTGGCGATAAAAAAGTTGAAGATGCAGAAGATGTTTCGGAAGCAATCCGGGAACACAAACCAGGCGATAAAGTAGCCGTTACCATTTTAAGAGATGGTAAAGAACAAAAAATTAATGCTGAATTAGGCAAATGGAAAGGAGTTAATATGAGTACCATAGCTCCTAGTCGTGTGTATGGTGATGCGCTTCCTCGTGTAATGGAAGCACCAGGAGCACCCGGGGCAAGAACTTTTTATTTACGTGGAAATACCCCGAGGTTAGGATTATCAATACAGGATACTGAAGATGGCAAAGGAGTAAAAGTAATTGATGTGGATGATGAAGGAAATGCGGCCAAAGCTGGCATTGAAGAAGACGATGTGATTACACATGTAAATGATAAAGAGGTAAATAATGCAGACGAAATTGCGAAAATGATGAGGGAGAATAAAGACAATGCTTCTGTACGCATGAAAGTTTTACGTGATGGAAAAACTAAAAACATCGAGGTGCGTATTCCAAAAAAATTAAAAACAGCCGATCTATAAAGTATTAGTAGTGCATGTAGCGCCTCCGTACGGATTGTACGGGGGCTTTTTTTATGATTTTCAACAACCCCATTGCCATTATTTTTGCCATTCAACTTTTATAAATGAATTTATTAAAAACAATTCCTGCGCTTGTTTTTCTTTTTTTAATAGGATGTAATCAAAAAGATGAAAAAGGATTTACAGTAAAAGGAAAAATTAAAAATGCAACAGCCGATCTTATTTTTTTAGAAGAAGCTTCTTTAGGTGCTGCACAACCTTTGATCGTCGATTCTGCACGTCTCGACAAAGATGGATCTTTTAAATTAAGCACTTTGGCAAAAGAAGAAAATCTGTACATTTTACGTTTGACGCAACAATTGAATCCAGTGGCTACTGTGATCAATGATTCAAAAGAAATTACCATTGAAGCAGACTTAAAAAATAGTACAGATCCTTATTCTGTAAAAGGTTCACCATCCACGCAGGCATTGGTAGATTATTTAACCAACAGCAACACTAAATTATCTTCTATTTATAATATGAGTGTGCAATTAGATAGTCTGCAAAAAGCAACTGGCAATGATAGTGCGGTATTAACCCTAAACAACCAGAGAAATAACGCAGCACAGGAATACCGGGCCTATGTAAACAATTTTATTAAAGAAAGTAAAAGTCCTTCTTTAACCATTTTTACTTTAGGTAGTTACCAGAGTTACGCATCAAATCCAGGACTTGGTTTAGAGCCACTTTCAAATGACCAGGTTAAGCAGATCATTAATGAAACATCTGTAAAATATCCAAAACATACAGGTTTGGCTTCTATTAAAAATAGCATGGATGGCCAGTCGCAGGAAGCAGCACCAACGGGCAGTTTGGTTAATAAACCAGCACCGGAATTTAGTTTGCCCGATGTGAATGGTAATCCCATTGCGCTTTCTTCTTTTAAAGGAAAGTATGTATTGGTTGATTTTTGGGCCAGCTGGTGCAAGCCTTGCCGCGAAGAGAACCCAAATGTTGTAAAAGCTTACAACTTATTTAAAGATAAAAATTTTACGATTCTTGGCGTTTCGCTTGACAAAGAAAAAGCCTCCTGGACAAAAGCAATACAAGCAGATGCATTAACCTGGCCCCATGTAAGCGACTTAAAATTCTGGGAAAGCATGGTAGTGCCAATGTATAATATCCAAGGCATACCATTTAATGTTTTGGTTGATCCCAACGGTTTAATTGTAGCAGAAAATTTACGAGGCGAAGCCTTAGTGAATAAATTGAAAGAGGTGATTAAGTAATTGATGGTAAGCTCCAGTTCAATTCAAAGATTACTTCGGTTTTTTTACTAATCATTATTATAAACAAAAATGGCTGCCTTAGAGGCAGCCATTTTTTAAAAGAACTATTTACTTATAATTGTGAAATTCTTAATCCAACAAGCTTATAATTTTTATTAGGACTAATCTCGCCACTTTGATCTAGTTGCAAAACTAACTCCCTGGTTCCAGTACCAGCACCTGGATCTAAAATTTCAATATTGATAAATCCAAAACTGCTGTCAGCAGGAATAATTACTTTTCCTGGCAATGGTGCGTAATGCGTACCGGCTACGGCTACAGAATTATCAAGCGGAGGTGTACCTAATAAAGAATAATTTGTGACAACAGAATAATTAATTTCTGTTGCGGTTTTCCTGGGGGCTCCAACCAAATTAATTCTCAAAGGGAACGTACCAGAAGTTCTTGATAAAGTAACATCGGCTGTTGTAACTGCACGCCCAAAAGCAGGCTTCCTTGTAAGAATTGGGAAAGCAATACTGTCTGGCTGTGGAGTATATGCATTATTTGAGTTCCAGGTTGCAGGATCAAATTCAACAACAGCGCTAGTGTATTCAATAGGATCGTTTTTAATACAACTAAACAATCCAAAAGAAATTATAATAAATAATGATAAAGAGATAATTCGTTTCATGATAAATTTTTTAATAACCTACATTTTGTACAAGATTAAGATTGGCTTGAAGCTCTCGAGTAGGGAGAGGAGCCAAAATTCTATAGTCGGTAAATAAAACATCACCGCCATTATATAAGGGTGCTTTAATAATATCCCTGCCTAAACGTTTTAGATCCCAAAAGCGATGTCCCTCAAACGCAAGTTCAATTCTTCTTTGTTTTAATATCTCTTCATAAAGTTCAACTCCAGAAAGTGCTACAAATTCCGGTAATCCTCTTGCAACAACAATCTTATTTAAATCTGCCAATGCTGCTGCTTCATCTAA
>JAKFCI010000531.1:0-2960 GCA_036676725.1 Chitinophagaceae bacterium | reverse complement strand
ACGAAGAAGTTTACAACGTATGAAGAAGCGGAGAAAGAAATGGAGGTTCTCAATAGGCAATTGACAATAAGCAATGGGCAATTAAATACGGTTGCACAGATCATTGTTTGCGACGACAGCAGTTTTGTTGCTGCCAACCTACGTAATTATTTATGGGTGAGTTATACACGTTGCAATCCAAGTCATGATGTGTATGGTATTGCTTCGTTTACCGAATACAAACATTGGGGCTGCAAAGGACCTGTTGTGTTTGATGCACGCTTGAAACCGCACCATGCACCACCGTTGGAGAAAGATGCTGAAGTAGAGAAAAAGATTGACCGGTTGTTTGTGAAAGGGGGAAGTTTGGAAGGGATTGGATGATTGTGTAAACAAAACAATTAAAAAAGAAAATGTATGACATTGAAATTAATTAAAGCATTATCCGGATTCTGACTTATGACAATCCTCGGGCTGACACTTTTTTCATGCAAGACAAATAACAAATCAGAAAACTCAAATGTTCAAACTATTAACGCAAACGATTTGACTTTAAGTCCAATCGTCCATGACACTTTATCCTCAGACCAAATAGAGAAAATTAAGAAAATTCAAAAGACTTTTTCAGAAGTTAATCCTAGCAGTTTGGAAGAAACCATAACAAATTTTAAGAGAGATAGGAATCCTGACAACGAAATTGCTATTTGGTTAGCAATGGCAAATGCATATGAAAAATTTACTTCAAAAAATCCGTCTATTGATATATCCAAAAAGAAAGAAGCGTATGGACTTATTCTAATACGTTCAATGGAAAATGAAGAAAGTACAAAAGTAAAAGCAGATTTAAAATTATTGACTGACAAAGAAGTTTCAGAAATACTCAGTTATTACATCTTAGAAGCGAAACCATTAACAGTTGAACGGGAGTAACCGCAGATATTTCTGGCCTAGGTCTTTTGCATTTAGCCATCCGTTACTTTTTCTTTCCTTCGCTTCAATTACGTTGGTAACACAAATGCACAGGTCGGAGCCCTGCGCAAGAAACAATTTCTATTTCCAGTTCAACAGGTTAATTGATTTTCAATTGATCAAGCATTTCAATCAATACATTACTGATAAATAACGGATCAACACTATTTCTATTAGCTGACAACGTTTACTAATTACTTTCGTTCCAAACTTAAAGAATGGAACGTATGAATAGTAAATACCCAAACAAGTTCAAAAATTGCATTGGTAAAATATTAATGCATTCTATATTCATCTTAATTTTCACTATCTCAAATTTTGTTTCTTTTGCCCAAACTTCAACAACAGAAACTTTTAAAAACGACAGTTTACTGGTTATCAAAAAGAACCCCGGCAAGGGGTTTTACAACGACTACATTTTATTTATACCCAAAAAAACTCCTTTAAACAAAAAAATATTCCTGCTTGTAGAACCGAACAACACAGGCAAAATATCAGACAGCATAGAAGTTCATAAAAAACATGCCATTGATTTAGCTTCGGTAAGTTCGGTTGGGAATAACATTTCTACAGAGCTCAAAATCCCCCTGCTTGTTCCAATTTTTCCGAGACCGGCATCTCAACCTCTCATATATACTCACGCTTTGGACAGAGATGTAATGCTGGAAAGCTCAACCGAACTAAAACGACTTGATTTACAATTACTGGAAATGATAAATGATGCCAAGAGTATCTTAGCTTCTATGAATATCCAGGTTGCCCCAAAAGTTTTTATGAGTGGTTTTTCGGCTTCAGCTACGTTTACAAACCGTTTTTCGTTCATACATCCTGAAAAAATAAAAGCATTAGCCATAGGAGGTTTTAACGGAAAACTCATGCTTCCTCAAAACGAAATAAACGGAATTAAACTCAACTACCCCATTGGAACGAACGACTTCACTGAATTATTCAGTAAAAATTTTGACACCGGTACTTACAAATCCATTCCGCAGTTCATCTATATGGGGAACCTGGATGAGAATGATGCAGTTCAGTTTGATGATGCTTATAACGAAAATGAACGCAGAATAATCAATGATAACATCGGGAGATATGTACAAAAAAGATACCTGGAGTGTCAGAAAATTTATCAAGTGAATAACATTACCCCAATCTTCAAAACATACGAAAATATCGGGCACTGGACCACATCAGCTATGAATTTAGACGTTATAAAATTTTTCCTCAATCAAATGGAGGAAAAATAGAAAATACCGTTAACATAGTATTGTATTTCAGTAATGGGTGACGAACAAGTTTCAACTGCCGTGCTACTGTTGGTTACAAGCCAGAAACATTGAAAGAATAATACTTTCTTTACAATAAGCGAACAGCTGATCAATTGATCAGCTGTTCGCTTATTTATTCATTAAAAAATCTTCTTCTTAATAATGCCAACGCACAAATGCTTCCACGGCCGCATACTGTGTTAAGCCAAGCTTACCATACAGATCAGCAGTGGCTGCATTACGTTCTTCGGCACGTTGCCAGAACTCACGGCTATCGCTACCCTGGAACGGCACCATATCTTTTTGCGATTGATGAATAAAAATACCAAAACGTTTCTTCATCACCTGTTCAGGGCTCATTGGTATAGCCATTTCAATTTCTTCCATGTTCCACTCCTGCCATGCGCCTTTGTATAACCATAACCAGCAATCGTTGATCCACTCATCACCATCTGCTTTAATTCTTCTCAACGATTCAAGCACCACGTTAAAACAAACAAGATGTGTACCGTGCGGATCAGCAAAGTCACCGGCACAATACACCTGTTGTGGTTTTATTTTACGGAAGAGTTCCATTGTTAATTTTACATCATCTTCGCCCATTGGATTTTTTTCAACCGTGCCTGTTTCATAGAAAGGCAGGTTTTGAAAATGCCATTGGCCTTCTTTCAAACCAACATAGCGACAGGTTGCTGCGGCTTCGCAACGACGGATCAATCCTTTTATCTCACGTATTGCTTTTGT
>JAKFCI010000530.1:0-2113 GCA_036676725.1 Chitinophagaceae bacterium | reverse complement strand
AAAAGTCTTGGCATCTTTAACCTTGATGGAATTCCACCGGCACCACGCGGTGTACCACAGGTTGAAGTTACTTTTGATATTGATGCCAATGGTTTACTCCATGTGGCAGCAAAAGATAAAGGCACCGGTAAGGAACAAAAGATTCGCATTGAAGCCGGAAGTGGTTTGAACAAGGAAGAAGTTGAAAAAATGAAAGCCGAAGCAAAGGCGAATGAAGAAACGGATAGATTGGCAAAAGAAAAAATTGAAAAAATCAACCAGGCTGATAGTTTAATCTTTCAAACAGAAAAGCAAATCAAAGAGTATGGGGATAAGATTCCTGCTGATAAAAAAGCACCAATAGAAGCCGCTTTGCAAAAATTGAAAGATGCACACAAATCTCAGGACATTCCACAGATTGATGCTGCTATGGCAGAGATGAATACAGCATGGACCGCAGCCAGTGAAGAATTATATAAAGCCTCTCAGCAAGGTGATGCAGCCGGAGCGCAACAGCAACCTGGTGGAGATGGTCAGCCACATGCTGAATCTGCAACAGGTGATAATGTAACAGATGCAGAATTTGAAGAAGTGAAATAATAAACAAACTCATCAATAAACCCGCAAATTAAAATTGCGGGTTTTTTTATTTTCAAAAAGTTCAACCCTTAACTTTATAGTATAAACGAAAATAATTTCAGGATGAAAAGAATTTTAAAATATGCTGTTTTCAGCATGGTGAGTATTCTTTTTTGCTTTCCTGTATTTGCAGTTGCCGGGGCTGAATTAATTGCTAAACCTGCTGCTTCATCTGTAAGTACTGCTACTTTATCTTTCACGCTAGAACAAATTATCCATCTCACACCAAAGAAGTATAAGAAATTAACGGGTAAAAAAATGCGTTTTGGCCAGGTGTTAAGTTTAAAATATGTACAACACAAAATCAAAAAGCAGGTGAAAAGAGGACAGCCTGTGAATATGCAACAGGTGAACCAGGATATTGATGCCACTGATTTTTCTTTTGCAGGATTTTTGTTGGGGTTTTTACTCAGTATTTTTGGTGTACTTATCGCTTATTTAATTGGTGACCGAAGAAAGATTAAATGGTCATGGTATGGGTTTGGTTTCGGTGCATTAATCATTTTACTATTAATAATTATTTAGAAATCTGGATAAACACTTATCTTTTAAAACAAAATCAACCAATATGAAAAAGAAGGTACTCATTTTATCACTGGCATCAGCCCTGTTACTACAGGGTACAACAGGCTTTGCTGTTTCACTTCCAACATCAACACCTGTGTCTGCAACAACGGAACCAGATCCTGCAGCTGTAAAATCGGCCGTTGCTGAATTTAAAAGTTTATCAAAAA
Organism: Chitinophagaceae bacterium; assembly: GCA_036676725.1. Classification (GTDB taxonomy): domain Bacteria; phylum Bacteroidota; class Bacteroidia; order Chitinophagales; family Chitinophagaceae; genus Flavisolibacter. The sequence goes on along the minus strand of JAKFCI010000530.1, from coordinate 761 downwards.
AAGAGAGAAAAGCCAGGGTCAAAGCGGTCAAAGCTGAATTGAAAAAGGCAAAAAATATGAAGGCAGATCCGGTAACCAATACTTTGTTATTGGTGATTATCGCTATTTTATTGCCGCCTTTAGCTGTTTACCTTCACCAGGGAGAGATCAACAGTAAATTCTGGATTGCACTTTTATTAACCTTGTTGTTTTACATTCCAGGTTTAATTTATGCATTGGTTGTTATACTGGGTGATGAATAATGCAATGAATATTTTTGAACAAAAAAAATCCATTCAATTCGAATGGATTTTTTTATGAAGAGTAATTTATTACATAAGATCCATAGCAATAACAAACGATGTAACCCAAAATGGTATGATCAGTGTAAGCCATTCCCAATGGGTAATTATAGCAAATGCCAGGGCTAAAGTTGAAATAATAAAGATTAACCAGGCCAGTGATTTATTTTTTTTTCTGTTTACTGATTGTTCTTGCGCCATTATTTTTTTTGGCAAAAATAGGGGGGAAAGAGGGAAATTAAAAATTACCTGCAAATGGATAAATTTGAATGTTATGGAAATTGAAAGTTTGCGAACACTTTGTATTGAATTAAAAGGGGTTTCTGAGGATGTAAAATGGGATCACGACCTGGTATTTTCTGTAGCAGGTAAAATGTTTTGTGCGGCATCGCTGGATTTACCATTTAAGATCTCGTTTAAAGTATCTGATGAAGAATTTGAAATGCTATCTGAAAGAATTGGGTTTGAACCGGCGCCATA
>JAKFCI010000529.1:0-2918 GCA_036676725.1 Chitinophagaceae bacterium | reverse complement strand
ACGCTTAATTTACGCGGTCTGTTTTTGCTATTTATTTTCCTCAGAAACCATCATTATCAATAAAATTTATGATAAGTGGTTTGAAGGCCAATGTTAAGTTTCCATTACCTTTTCTTTACCCTTGTGTTACCATTTCTTTACCCTTGTGTTAACTCTTCAAAAGCTGAAGTAGTTACTTGTTTTAGGTTGAATTTTGCGCCAGGAAGTTAAACTCGATTAGATATGGAAAAATTGACCTTGTCAATAGTTACGCTTTTGCTTTGTGCATTAGGGGGTGAATTAAAAGCCCAAAAAGATTCAACCGTTATTAAACACAAACCTGTTTTTGCAAAATTTGGTAAGGGTGTAAATTTTATTGCGGAAGATTCTTCAATGAGCTTGAAATTAGGTGCCCGTTTTCAAACTTTGTTTGTAGCTGAAAAATCATTAGTAGATGGTGCGCCTGTTGAAAAAGAATTGATGGTTCGACGCTTTCGGTTAAAAATGGATGGATTTGCATTTACGCCCCGTTTAGAATACAAGATCGAATTAGCATTGAGCAACCGTGATGATGGACCCATAATGGCCCAGGCAGCAAACGCACCGAGCATTGTTTTGGATGCGGTTTTAAAATATGCGCTATCTAAAAACACAGATGTTTGGTTTGGACAGACCAAACTTCCGGGTAACAGGGAGAGAGTGATTTCATCACAGGCACTCCAATTTGTAGATCGAAGCCTGGTGAATGGTCTTTACACACTTGACAGGGATATCGGGCTGCAATTGCACCATAAATTTAATATTGGCGCTGTGGTCATTAAAGATAAATACGCATTGTCCCTGGGACAAGGAAGAAATATAACCATATCGGACACCGGCGGTTTTAGTTATACCGGCAGGCTTGAAATACTTCCCTTCGGAGAATTTACAGACAAGGGAGATTATTTCGATGCAGACCTGGCGAGGGAAAAAACACCTAAGCTTTCGTTAGCTGCAGGATATAGTTATAATGATGATGCAGAAAGAAAGGGTGGTGAGTTAGGGTCTTTCTTAAAAGAAACCAGGGACTTAAAAACATTTTTTGCAGATGCCATGCTTAAGTACAACGGTTGGTCTGTAACAAGTGAATACATGAATAAAAAATCATCAGGCACGCCCCTGTTAAAAGATTCATCTAACTTTTTTCAAACGGGCAGTGGCTTTAATATACAAAGCGGATACCTGTTTAAAAACAATTTTGAAGTAGCAGGCAGGTATTCTGTCGCCGACCCCACTTCTGTTTTAAAAATGTTAGGAAAGTCAGATAAGATCAAGGAATATACCCTTGGCGTTTCCAAATACTTTGTGGGTCATAGTTTAAAAATCCAAAGCGATATTAGCCGCACCAGGAATTTTTTAGATACAGATCCTAGTTTAAGATACAGGCTCCAGGTGGAGTTTGCATTTTAGTGTGAACTATATATTTCCTGAATAATCAATCATTAAAGTAATTAAATCAATAAAATGAAATCATTAAATAAGATATTAACCAGCGGGATCTTCATTGTAATGTTAGCTGTATTAACAACAGCAACCAGTTGTGGCAATAACACTGGCGGTGATTCTAAAAGTTCTGCAAACGCAAGTGGTGATAACAACACCATGCTTGGAGCAGGCAGCTCTTTTGTTTACCCGTTATTTTCAAAAATATTTTCGGAGTATAATAAAACATCTGGTGTTAGGGTCAACTACCAGTCAATTGGATCGGGAGGTGGCATTTTGCAATTAACAAATAAAACAGTTGATTTCGGCGCTTCAGATGCGCCCATGAACGAAGAGCAGGAAACCAAAGCCGCTGCCCCTGTGTTACATATTCCAATGGTATCCGGAGCGGTTGTTTTAAGTTATAACCTTCCTGGATTAAAAGATACTTTGAAATTAACGCCGGACCTTATTGCCAATATTTTTCTTGGCAATATAAAGTCATGGAATGATGCAAAAATTGCAGCGGTTAATCCAAATGTACAATTGCCTAATACCCCATTGATCATTGCACACCGTTCTGATGGTAGTGGTACCACCAACATTTTTACATCTTACTTGTCAAAAGTTAGCCCCGAGTGGAATTCAAAAGTGGGTGCAGGTTCTTCTGTTAATTGGCCTACAGGTTTAGGTGGCAAAGGAAACGAAGGTGTATCCGGTTTAGTAAAACAAACACCAGGCGCCATTGGTTATATGGAATTAGCCTATGCCCTTCAGAATAAAATGGCGTTTGCTTCTGTTCAAAACAAAAGCGGCAACTTTATTACACCAGGTGTTGCTTCTACAAGTGCGGCTGCTAATATTGAACTTCCTGCAGATGCAAAGATTTCTTTAACCGATACAGAAGCTGCAGATGGATACCCACTAAGCGGCTTTACCTGGGTGATCATTTATAAAGAACAGAATTATAACAACCGTGCACAGGAACGTGCAACCAAACTTCTTGAATTGCTTTGGTGGAATATTCATGAAGGACAACAATATGCTGAGAACCTGCATTATGCACCTTTATCGCCTTCAGCAGTTTCCGTTGCAGAAACAATACTTAAGTCGGCAACATTTGATGGCAAGCCAATCTTAACTAAATAGAACACTTATAAAGGTTACCGCTATTTACACCCGCGGTGATTGTATAAAAGATATTATGCAGTTTAATTTAATAGGGGCGGTACAAAAGAAAATACGGACGGAGAAAGTATTCAAGGTATCACTGGTCATTATTGCATTACTGATGATCGTGCTTGCTTTGGGTGTTTTTCTAACACTTGTGGTGCAATCAATGCCCTCCAGAAAAGCATTAGGTATTGGTTATTTATGGGGTTCTACCTGGGATCCCGTGGGCGATGTATATGGAGCATTGCCTTTTCTTTTGGGCACTCTGATCACATCCTTTTTAGCACTCCTTATCTCCATTCCAT
>JAKFCI010000528.1:0-12419 GCA_036676725.1 Chitinophagaceae bacterium | reverse complement strand
CTTGGCCAATCTAATTCCGCCGGTATTTTAACGGGCAATATTATTGATGAAAAGAAAAAAGGCCTTGATGGCGCAACAATTCAACTTTCCTGGTTTCCTGATTCAACCTTTAAACTAACTGCGCTTGCAGACAAGGATGGTGGTTTTGAATTGATTAATATCCCTTTTGGATTTCACCGATTGAAAATTTCCTTCGTAGGTTATCAAACCATCACAATTGACAGCATACATTTCAGGACGGAACGTTTTGATTTTAATTTAAATGATATCACGCTTAAATCAATCACTTCACAAAGTCTTGATGAAGTAATTATTTATGCAGAAAAACCATTGATACAAAGCAAGGATGGAAATATAACTTTTAATGCAGCCGAATCTGCCTTAAGCGCCGGCAGCAATGCTGGAGAATTATTGACAAATGTTCCCCTGGTTACCAAAGACCCTGATGGAAAAATATTGGTGCGTGGAAAGGAACCCAAAATATTAATTGATGATAAACCGGTAGAACTGAACCAGCAGCAATTGCAAGACCTTTTGGAATCTTTACCGGGAAGTTCTATTGAAAAAATTGAAGTGATGACCAACCCCCCACCCGAATATGCAAGCGAACAGGGTGGTGTAATTAATATCACAACACGGAAAGGAAAAATTGGAAAAACAGCAAGGATCAATATTTCGGCGGGTACACGTGGCGACAGGAGTATAAACGGGAATTATAATTACCGTAAACAAGGACTGGCTTTTAATATTAATGCGGGTGGTGGCTACAACCAGTTTGCAGGAAGTGGATTTACCATGCGTCAAAATCTTTTTGCCGACTCTTTGCAATTCAATACAAACAATAGATCGGCAAATAAAAACTTTCGGCCAAACCTGAGAGCGAATATAGATTACGATTTAAACAAATTTCATTTATTGAACCTGACCTTACAATACAACCAAAATGCTTTTGATAATGAAAATGAAACCCTTTTTCGTAACGTTAACAGGTTCGATTCGGTTTTTCATTTAAGTGAAAGGTTTATTAGCAACAATGGAGAAAATTTTAATCCAAATTTGAGTTTGACCTATACATTAAAAACTAAAAAAGCAGGCGAGGTTTTAAAAATGATCACCAACGCAAATTTTTCTTCAAACGAAAGTGAGCGGGATTTTTACCTGCAATACCTTGATCCTAATTATGTATTTACCGGTCGCGATTCTTCTCAAAATATATTGAACGACAATAAAACTGCGGGTTATAATTTTCGTTTGAATTACAGCCTCCCGTTAAAAAATAAAAAGACTTTTTTATCAGCCGGTACTTATTATAATTATACACGATCTCATATTGATGCAGATGCTACTTATAAACGAAGCACTGACGGGAAATGGGTGCGGTTCAATGCTTTGATCAATGAGTTTTTATACAAGCGATCTATTTTAAATTTCAGGGGATCGGTAAAGCAAGTATTTAAAGAAGAATTAAGTACCACTGCAGGTTTCTCATTGGAGCAAACCAACATTCATTTTGACCTGTATAAAAATGATTCCAGGAAAAGCAATGAATACGGGAGTTTGCTTCCTTTTGCTTCCATCAATAAAAGTTGGAAAGACGTTTTGAATCTAACCTTATCCTACAGGCGCACAATTAGAAGGCCTGGCGTAAATGAATTGAATCCTACAATTGATTCCTCTGATCTCTATCATATTCGTTCCGGGAATATTGAACTGAAACCTTCTATGTCGGATAATTTTGACCTGGTTTTAGGCAAAACAAAAAAATTATTTTATGTAAACCTTGGCTTTGGATATAATGGGATAAAAGATGTTTTTAATGCAGTAAGAATTACGCCAACAGAAATTATATGGCAAAACAGCAGCAATAAAAAAGAATATGAAGTAAGCACCTGGAGCGGCTTCACCCTTAATAAAAATTCAAAGATTAATTTAAGTGCCAGCTATACTTATAACGAGTATAACAGGTTCGATAAAACTATTCGCAAGTTCAGGAATGGTGTTTCATTTACTTCAAACCTGAATACAAATTATACCTTAAAAGAAATTTATACAGCTACCGGTAGTTTTACATTTAACCGATTTTCCTCACCTCAAGGAACCGTAAGAAGTAATCTTAGCATGAACATTGGTTTACAAGCCAAACTGCTGGAAAAAAGAATGAACCTGACACTAAATTTTATTGACCCTTTCCGTCAACAAAATAGCAAGACGCTTACCTATGGAAATAATTTTTATTTAGAAAACTATAATCTTACAAGTACAAGAAATATCCGCCTCACCCTGGGTTATAATTTTATAAAATCCGTTGCCACAAAATCTAAAATTTCTGATAAGAACAAAAAAAGTTTGCAAAAAGCTTTAGAGCAGGGTAGAAAAAGCTAAACAGCTTTTTTCATTTTTTGTTGAAGCCATGATTTTTCCACCGGGATGATCCAATTGTTTTCCAGTTCTTTTTTTGTTTGTACAAGATTATTGAAATACAATGTTTCAGGCGTTATAAACCCATTGTCGATAGCATATTGCAACTGGGTAAGTGGTAAAACTTCTAATTTTTCTTTTACTATAAATGCAAGGTTCATTCGATTGAAAAAATCAACATTATAGCGCTTGCCTAATTCTTTTATAAAATGCACAGAGCTATCTGTACTGCATCCGCTGATACCAACTTTGGTTTCATCTATCATTAGAATAATAAACTGTCCAAAAAATAAATTGCCAAAGGCTTTAAGCTCTGAACCATGGGTACGCCATTCTTCACAAAATTCATTGATAGAACTTTCTATATCAAGTGCTTCGCTAAGTGTAAATAACCTGTTGCTCTGGTAAATCCAAACCCGGCTTTCTGGTGCAAAATCGGATGGCAATAGATGAACGTATTCAAAATTCATGTTGCAAAATTAAAGGCTGGCAATCATTAAAATGTGAATGATTATGTTAAGCATGGATACCTTTTCCTCTAAGCTAAACTTGCAGCAATTAACTCCGCAACATCTAAAACCTGCACATCTTCTTCTTTTTCGGCGCCTTTAACGCCATCAGTCAGCATGGTATTACAAAATGGGCAAGCTGCCGCTACAATAGAAGATCCTGTACTAATGGCTTCGCTTGCTCTATCCCAATTGATCCTGATATTTCCTTTTTCTTCTTCTTTAAACATTTGCGCACCACCGGCGCCACAGCAAAATCCATTCTTGCGGCATCGTTTCATTTCTACCAGTTCGGCATCTAAGGCCTCCAATACTTTTCTTGGCGCTTCGTAAATGTCATTTGCACGTCCAAGGTAGCAGCTGTCATGGTAGGTGATCTTCTTTCCTTTAAAAACGTTGTCATCTTTTAAAACGATCTTTCCTTCATCAATCAATCCTTGCAGGAAAGTTGTATGATGCATGACCTCGTAATTACCACCAAGTTCCGGGTATTCGTTTTTTAAGATATTAAAACAGTGCGGGCAGGTGCAAACAATTTTTTTTATGCCGTAATTATTCAGCACCTGTATGTTTTGATAAGCCATCATCTGGAATAGAAATTCATTACCGGCCCTGCGAGCAGGATCGCCGGTACACATTTCCTCGGCACCAAGAATGGCGTAATTGACATTGACTTTATTTAAAATGGTAGCAAAAGCTTTCGTTATTTTTTGCGCTCTTTGATCAAAGCTTCCTGCGCATCCTACCCAAAAAAGCACTTCAGGCGTTTCACCTAACGCTACCACATCTGCCATTGTTCTAACCTGCATATAAAAAATAATTTAATACCAAAAACCTCCTGAGGCTATTACAAGAATTGCAATCAAAATTATAAATAACGTTACACTTCCGGTGATCAATCCAATAATACCCTGGGTGTTTGAATTTCCTTTGATTGATTTTATGCCTAATACCATTGCTGCAATTGCAGCAGGAATGGATAAAATGCCTACATAAGGAATTAATAAAAGTAAAATACTACTGATGCCTAATATCATTGAAAGTTTTCCTTGCTTCTTTTGTTTTGCTGTTGGTTCACCACCTTCTTCAGGAGAATATTTTAATATTTTTTTCTGGAAAAGTTTTAGTTGTATCCTTTCAACAAAATTTAATTTTTTACCAGTTATCTTTTCAATTTCCGCAGGAGTGGAGCTCATTAATTTATTTAAAGGAACATTATGTTTAATGGATTTTGTAATGATACTATCACCTGGTGCAACAGCAGCATTAACGGGTTTACAATAAAACGAAATGATTAATATCAGCAATACACAAATTTTTTTCATGCAGTTAGTTTGAACCAAATGTAATACGAAGCGCTTATATTTTTAATCTTATACATACTCTTATGGGCGAATATTTTCAATACTCTATTTTTGAAGCCATTTTAAACAATTTTGGTTTTGATGGAAAAATGGAAAAACTGGGAGCTATGGCCTTTTTGGTTGCGCTATTTAAATATTACGCCCATGTGGTTTTTGTATTGTTTAAAAGCACGCTCATTATGGTTTTTTACTCCATCAAATCCTACGTTGACTTTTGGTGGGTTTGAAGGAGAGAGTAAAAAAGAAATGTATGAACAATTACCACTATCATCATACCCTAAAACAGTTTATATAAAACCAAACATTCCATTTTTGGAAGTAATACAAATTATTAAATCAGCTGGATTTACTTATCCTTTTATTGTGAAGCCAGATGTAGGAATGGCGGGTATTTTATTTAGAAAGATTGAAACTGAAAAACACCTGCAGCATTACCATAGCATGTTGCCCGTTGATTATCTTGTACAAGAACTTGTTCATTTCCCCATTGAGTTTAGTGTTTTTTATTACCGACATCCACAAGAAAATAAAGGAACCATTTCTGGATTTTTAGAAAAAGAGCCCATGAATGTTACTGGTAATGGAAAAGACGATTTATTGCAATTGATAGAAAATCATCCTAAAGCAAAATACAGGATGGATGAATTACTTAGCTGGCATAAAGAAAGATTGGATTTGGTTTTACCTGAAGGTGAAAAGTTTTATTTATCGCATGCGGCTAATTTAAATCGTGGCGCCAATTTTATAAACCTGCATGCTGAAATTGATGAAAGACTGCACAACGTGTTTGATGAATTGAACCTGTATTCAAAAACTTTTTTCTACGGAAGATATGATTTGAAAGCTGCGTCATTAGAGGATCTGAAAGAAGGCAGGAACTTTTTATTGCTGGAATACAATGGGAGTGGGGCAGAACCAAACCATGTGTACAATTCAGGTTATACTTTAAGGGCGGCACACAGGGAAATTTTAAAACATTGGAAAGCTTTGTACCAGATATCTATTTATAACCATAAAAAGGGCATTCCATTTTGGGATTTTAAAAAAGGGCGCCAATTTTTAAAGCAATCTTCAAAGCATTTTGCATTATTAAAAAAAATAGACGCAATTACCTGAGTGTTTACATTCAGCATAAATTTATACTTTCGAAAACCTATTTCATTGCATGTCAAAACTTGGTCGCATTTTCTTCACCGGTATGTTCATTTCCTTTTTGGGCTCTTTGCCATTAGGTACTTTGAACATTGCCGTGATGCAAATATCAATAAGTAATGGAATTGGACAGGCTTCGCTTTTTGCTTTGGGTTCATTGGTTTCAGAACTTGTTTATGTACGGATTTCTTTAGTGGCAATGGACTGGGTGCGCAAGCAACATACTTTGTTTCGCGTATTGGAATGGGTGACACTGGCAATTGTTGTTGCCCTTGCTATATCCAGTTTTTATGCGGCTGCCCATCCTTCGGAAAAGGAAAATATTATTTTAAGCAGTACGCTTAACCGGTTTTTATTAGGATTGATCATGTGTGCACTCAACCCGGTGCAAATCCCTTTTTGGTTTGGCTGGAGTACGGTCCTTTTTACAAAAAAAATATTGCTGCCGAAAAACAGCCATTACAACAGTTATATTTCTGGTATTGGCATTGGAACCATTTTAGGTAACTGCGTTTTTATTTTCGGTGGAATATTAATTGCCAATAAATTGAATGACAACCAGGATATTTTAAACTGGATCATTGGTGGCATATTTGCTTTAACAGCGTTAATACAGCTTTATAAGATTTTGACTAAGAAAGACGTTGAACACCGCATTGAACATCCGGAAGAAGAAACAAAACAATTTGAAGAACAAGTTGAAGAGATCAACCGCGAAAAACATCCGCATCATGTTGACTAGGAATTGATGACATTTTTTAATGCTTCATTCCTGTTGCGCAGGTCAATGCCTCCTTCTAAAATTGATTTTAAGTTGGCCAGGTAAAAAAGCCAACCTTTCATACAGCCAATGTGGTAATAGGTTCGTCCTTCCTCGTTATCGGGAATTTCATCCTGCACTAATTCAACCAATATTTGATCAAGTTCCTGCTTAATTGTAACAGTAACATTCCCTGCTTTGCCAAAACTAAAACGTACCTGATCTTTACCATTTGCTGCCAGTATAGTTCCCTTTTCTACCACCTCATCAGGCCAACCATGCCACAACCATTCATAGTTATCATTCACTTCGTAAGCAGCATTTTTATCTCTTGGTTCACCATTGGGCTTTGTAAAAGCTGCTTTTCTTAAAAACCAACTTTCAAGTCCAGTTGTTGTTGACCAGGCATGATAAATATTTTTAAAATTGCTTTGGATGGGTATTCTTAAAACAAACGATTGCCAATTGTAGGGTTCCATAATATGGTTAAAAGTTACGGCAGTTTTCTAAAATTATTGGGTAGTAATTCATCACAATTCTTGATTTCGTTTTCTAAAATGAAGTAATTTAAATACTACTTTTTTTTAACCATAAATTTTAAAGCCATGGCAACTAAAGAAGCTACAAGAACTATCCAGGAGGTAGTAAACCGTTATAAGGAACTTGCAAAACAAAGTCAATGGGACCAGATCCAGGATGAATTATTTGCGGATGATGCTTTAAGTATTGAGCCTGGAAATGCAGGCCCTGGAGCTTTGCCCAATGCAAAAGGTTTGGACGAAATAAAGAAAAAGGGTGCCATGTTTAATGATATGGTGGAAGAAATGCACGGAGGCTATTGCAGTGACCCTGTGGTTGGCGGAAATCACTTTGCAGTAGCCATGGGTATGGATGTTACTATGAAAGGAGGGGAGCGAATGAAGATGGATGAAATTGCCGTTTACGAAGTAAAAAATGGAAAAATTGTTAAAGAGCAATTCTTTTATTAGAGATACGCGTAAATAATGCGGTGATTTGTCGCCGCATTATTATTTGTATTTGGCAGGCAAATCTTCGCAGGGAATTTGGTTAAAAGACTGATCAGGCGTATACACGATAGCGTTAGGATCAGTAAAAAAACTTGTATCATTTTTTACATCCATATTGCCGATGCCGCGCAGTAATTGCCCGCCCTCTTTTTTAAAATAAACTTCCATTACACTGTTCATTCCTTCTGATGTAAAACTGTAAAAAAGTTTGATGATATTTCCCGTTATTGCACCAGTTACTGTTCCCGAACTTGCATCTTTTTCAAAATTGTCGAAGCTCAGTTTGCCAGATATTGTATTGTTTTTTTGATTTAGGTGAATGGCGAAAGTATCTCTCTTTAAAATTTTCCAATAGCAACCACTAACATCAACACCTGGATGGTTTGTGTAATGAGTTTTATTTGAATCCGTTTCATTGCTGCTGTTATTTTGAACAACTGTTGTATCAATTTTTTGTTCTGAAGAAGCATTGTTGCCGCAGGAGGCTGTAAGTGTGGCAACAAAAAAAATAAAAAATAACAGGCGCATGAATATCTTTTTTCAAATATTTAAAAATGACTGATTGTTTTGAAAAGTTGAATAAAAATCTTCCAGTACAAGTGTGCGACGCAACAAAAGTTTAATAGAAATTCTGTTGTTTGGTCCATCAACTTTTCATTTCCTCTGCCCAATTTGCTCTTTCGTCGGGGCTGAACTTCCATGGTGCGAAGTTGTTTTCAATATTGCTGTACATGCCATTCCATTCCTGTGGCTGGTTGCTCTCTTCAAGTGCCAGGTAACGTTTTAGCTGGTTAATGATACTTAAAGGGTCGATAAGCACCGGGCATACCTGGACGCAAGCCTGGCAACTTGTGCAAGCCCATAGTTCTTCGGTGGTAATATAATCATGCAACAACGTTTTTCCATCTTCAGTTGCTGTTCCATTTTTATCGCGGTTGTTGCCAATTGCTTCCATCCGGTCGCGGGTATCCATCATGATCTTGCGGGGTGAAAGCAATTTGCCTGTTTGATTGGCGGGGCAAGCTTCGGTGCAACGTCCGCACTCAGTACAAGTGTATGCATCCAGCAAATTTTTCCAGCTTAGGTCAGCAACATCTTTAGCTCCAAATTTTTTATGTTCTTCTGTTGTAGCCTCCGGAACAATGGAAGGATCCATTGCATACAAAACTTCTTTTTGAATTTCCGGCATGTTTATCATTTTGCCTTGTGGTTTTAACCGGGCAAAATAAGTGTTAGGAAATGCCAGTAAAATATGAAGATGCTTTGAATAGGGCAGGTAATTTAAAAACACGAAAATGCCTGCAATGTGCAGCCACCACGCACTTCTTTCTATGCTCACCAAAGTGCCCGTTTGCATATTTTGAAAAAGTGGTGTAATAAAACCGGAAACCCAAAAATCAGCAGTTTGTACTTCACCATAATGACCATAACCTTTTATTTGTAAGGCTTTGTCAGATGCATTCATGACCAGGAAAAGCGACATTAAAACGATCTCAAAAACAAGAATGTAATTAGCATCGCTTCTTGGCCAACCATTTAATTCCTGCATATTTAAGCGAGGGACTTTTGTGATATTTCTCCTGATTAAAAAAACAACGCAGGAAGCCAAAACGAGAAACGCCAATATTTCAAAAAAATTAATGACAAATGTGTAGCCATTGCCTAAATAAGGGGCAAACAATCGGTGTGACCCTAATATACCATCTAAAATAATTTCCAATATCTCGATATTGATGATAACAAAGCCAGCATAAACAGCAAAATGTAACAGCGCAACAAATGGCTTGTCAAACATGCGTTTTTGTCCTAATGCTAAAAGCAACATATTACGCCAACGTGCACCAGGGTTGTCTTTCAGGTCTTCGTCGCGGCCAAGGTTTATATTGCGCCTGATGAAGTTTGCTTTTTTTGTAAAAAACCAAACGGCTGCCACTACTAACAGGATAAATAAAATTTGTTGAATGAGATGCATGTACAGAAATTAGATTTGCTAAATTAACTGAAGTAAAATAAAAAGATGCAAAGAGATATTCCTGTTAAGAATTGTATTATGACCGCCGAAACAATTAAACGTTCCATTAGGCGAATGGCTTTCCAGGTGGCAGAAAACAATGCAGATGAAACCGCCATTATTATTGCTGGCATTGTTGGTAATGGGCGGATGCTTGCTGCAAAACTGGTAGCAGAATTAAAACCAATGATTAGTGCCACAATTGAATCTATAGACATTGAACTTAATAAAAAGGAACCGCTTAATGCTACGATCGTTAGCCAGCAAGACTTTTCGGATAAAGTAATTATTGTTGTGGATGATGTTTCAAATACCGGCAAAACATTGTTGTATGCGCTAAAGCCGTTTTTAAACTTTCAACCGAAGAAAATACAAACACTTGTTTTGGTAGAACGCAGTCATAAACTTTTTGCCGTACAGCCCGATTACGTGGGATTGTCGGTAGCTACAACATTGCAGGAACATATTAGCGTAGAAACGGAAGGTGAAGAAATTACAGGAGCGTGGTTGCATTAAAAATATAAAAAATGACCTTTGAGTTTTCCTCCAGTTAATTCCAAAGTTGGCGCCGGCAACTTCACCATGTTTAAAACCGAAAGAAAAGTCCTTACTCCTTTTTTATTGGTTTTGATCTTTGTAAAATCTATATCGGGAGAAAGATACCATTGCCTCTGTCGCTTTATATCCCGCCTGTCGAATATGATATTTTCATCTTTATCAGTTGCCAGGTTTTCAAAACCACCATACAAACCATTTTAGCCATAACCAAGCGCCATATTTAACCAGCTTGGCATGCGGGAGTTTTTAGCAAATGATTTTAGATTAATGCTCATCCAATATGTTTGTCCATTATAATCCTTCAAAATTCTTTCCGGGATCGTTTTTCCATAAAGTTCATCAGCCCGGGGAGTAAGGGTTTCGTCATAATTTATTCTATGGCTGGAAAATTTTAATTGAATTCGCTGTTCCTTCCATACCAGGTCTTCGCCAACATATAATCCTGCTCCCAAAAAATTGGCAGCCACGTCCGCCCAACTCCAGCCCCATTCCGATGAATGCGCATCAAAATATTCTAAAATGGTTTGGTAACCAAGGCTGCTAAAACCACCCAACAAAACTGCTTTCTGGTGTGGAATTCCGCTCCATTGCCATAAACTGCTGGAATATTTGGCAAGATTATAAGCCGTCCAGCCATGACCCACTTTATCTACTTGCAGCCATTCTTTTCCATCATTAAAAACATGAAAAGTTGTTTTAGGAAAATCTTTATACCATGTTTGTCCTAATAGAAAGATGGTACTGGCATAACCTATAACATGAACGCCGGCTATTAGTCTTTTTTTCCCACCGTTAGACAATGTATTGGTATTGGAAGTAACCGCAATTTTTGCGGAATCAGTATTCAATAATGAATGAGGTATTAGAGAAGTATCAGGAAGATTATTTATGCCTTCCTGAGCAAACAAACCAAACGAACTAAAAAATAAAATATAGAATATCGCCGTCTTCACTCGTCAAATGTACATAGGGTTTAAATTCGCAATTATTTAATTAATACCTTCAACCCATATACGAATAACATGGATGCAGCAATTGAAGCAAAAGTAACAAGTTGGTTAAACGGAGCGTTTGATGAAGAAACAAAACAAGCTGTAAGAGAATTACAAAAGAAAGGCGGTGACGAACTAGCCGATTCGTTTTATAAAGACCTTGAATTTGGTACGGGAGGCTTGAGGGGCATAATGGGTGTAGGTACCAACCGGATGAATAAATACACAATTGGGATGGCCACACAAGGCTATGCCAATTATTTAAAAAATAGTTTTCCAAGCGAAGAAGTGAGGGTAGCCGTGGCGCATGATAGTCGTAACAACAGCCGCTTTTTTGCCGAGACGGTTGCCAATGTTTTTGCCGCTAATGGCATTAAAGTTTTTTTGTTTGAAGAATTGCGCCCCACGCCAGAATTATCGTTTGCTATCAGGCATTTAAAATGCCAGGGCGGTGTAGTTTGTACGGCTTCTCATAATCCAAAAGAATACAATGGATACAAAGCCTATTGGACCGATGGCGGCCAGCTTGTACCACCACACGATAAAAATGTAATAACTGAAGTTTCCAAGATCCATAGTGTAGGTGATGTAAAATGGTCGGGTGGTGAAATAAATATTACCTTGATAGGAAAGGATATTGATGCAGCTTATATAGAAATGGTAAAAGGCTTAAGCGTTTACCCGGAGGTGATCAAAAAAGAAAAAGACCTGAAGATTGTTTATACTTCAATCCACGGTACAGGAATTACACTAGTACCGCAGGTATTAAAAGCATTTGGTTTTGAAAATGTTCATGTGGTAGAAGAACAAGCGACACCTGATGGAAATTTTCCAACTGTTGTTTCGCCCAACCCCGAAGAGAAAGATGCCATGAATATTGGTTTGAAAATGGCGCAGGACCTTGATGCTGATATTTTGTTGGGTACCGACCCGGATGCTGATAGAGTTGGTATTGGCGTAAAGGATGATGAAGGCAAATGGATTCTCTTAAATGGCAACCAAACTGCCGTACTTGCTTTTAATTATATGATTGAAAGCCGCAAGGAAAAAGGTATTGCGCAGCCGAATGATATGGTGGTAAAGACAATTGTAACTACAGACATGATAGATGTTTTTGCAGAAAAAAATGGCGTTACTTGTTACAATGTATTAACTGGTTTTAAATGGATTGCTGAATTAATTAAAGAAAAAGAAGGAAAAGAGAATTACGTTATTGGCGGTGAAGAAAGTTATGGATTGATGATCGGTTCCCAGATAAGGGATAAAGATGCAGTGTCTGCTGTTGCCATGCTCTGCGAAATGGCCGCCTATGAAAAATCAAAAGGAAGAAGTTTATACCAAAAGTTAATTGACTTATACGTTAAGTACGGCTGCTACCAGGAACACCTGATTTCCATCACGAAAAAAGGAATGAACGGACAACAAGAGATTGCTGCCATGATGGAAGGATATCGCAGTAATCCACCACAACTTTTAGGAGGTTCAAAAGTTGCGCACTTGTTGGATTACGAAAAACAAATAGCAACTAATCTTTCTACTAAAGAAAAAACAGCCATCAATTTACCAAAGTCAAACGTATTACAATTTGTTTTAGAAGATGGTAGTAAGATCAGTGCACGTCCTTCGG
>JAKFCI010000527.1:0-8153 GCA_036676725.1 Chitinophagaceae bacterium | reverse complement strand
GCTTGGCTAATTATCCCGATGGAATTAATCCCATTGAAGATGATTCTTTAGCCAGTTACGAAGTGATCCGGATGGACATCACAAAAATGACACGTGAGGCATTGAAGGAAAATGTGATGGGCACAAAAGAAAAAGACCGTGCAAAAAATATGTTTGTACTGGGCTTTTTGTATTGGATGTATGGCAGGGATATGCAAAGCACCCAAAGATTTTTAAATGAAAAATTTGGCAAGAAACCGGAAATTTTAGAAAGTAATTTAAAGGTGTTATTGGCTGGTTATAATTATGGTGATACGACTGAAACCTTTACCACACAATATACCGTTGAACGTGCAAAAATTGAAGCCGGCAGTTATAGAAGCATCATGGGAAACCAGGCGCTTTCTTATGGTTTGGTTGCTGCTTCTGTAAAAAGTGGACTACCAATTTTTTTAGGCACTTATCCTATAACACCCGCTTCGGATATTTTACACGAACTCAGTAAGCATAAAAACTTTGGTGTTCGCACTTTCCAGGCTGAAGATGAAATAGCAGGAATTACTGCCGCTATTGGCGCAGCTTATGGCGGACAATTAGGCGTTACTACTACTTCAGGACCAGGTTTGGCTTTAAAAACGGAAGCACTTGGATTGGCTTTAATGTTAGAAATTCCTCTATTGGTTATTGATGTTCAACGCGGAGGTCCTTCTACAGGTTTGCCGACAAAAACTGAACAAAGCGATCTTTTGCAGGCATATTACGGAAGAAATGGTGAAAGTCCATTACCGGTAGTTTCTGCTTCTACACCTTCAGATTGCTTTGAGGCTGTATATGAAGCGGTAAGAATTGCTGTTGAACACATGACCCCTGTAATCTTTTTAAGCGATGGATACATTGCCAATGGAGCTGAACCATGGAAGTATCCAAATGCAGATGATCTGCCACCTATACATGTTTCTTTTAAAACTGAACTGGGTCACAACGAAGCTAAGTTTCAACCTTATTTAAGGAACGAAAAATTAGTTCGCCCATGGGCTATTCCAGGCACACCAGGTTTAGAACATCGGATCGGTGGTCTTGAAAAAGAAAATATTACCGGTAATGTTAGTTACGATCCAGACAACCACCAGTTAATGGTAAAAATTCGCCAGGAGAAAGTAGATAAAATCGCTGATTACATTCCAGAACAAAAATTAGATAATGGTCCCGAGCAAGGTAAAGTACTGGTACTTGGATGGGGTTCAACCTATGGTGTAATTAAAACTGCGGTGGCAGAATTAATAGCCGAGGGTCACGAGGTTGCCCATGCGCATTTGCGCTATGTTCGCCCTTTCCCTAAAAACCTGGGCGACATTTTAAAAGCGTACGAAACAGTACTGATCCCGGAGATCAACAACGGTCAATTAATTAAGATCATCCGCGACCAGTACATGATTGATGCAAAGGGATATAATAAAATAATGGGTGTTCCAATAACAAAGGCCGAGTTATTAGAATCGATCCAGAAATTTCTTTAATAGTCAATTCCGGTTCCGCCATCACCGATCATAAAGGCTATAATAAAAGCAATTACAGAAAGAATTAGTCCCCACATAAAAATGGTGTAGGAAATTCTTAAAAGTTTATACTTTTTTGCCAATACCACCCCAAGGAAATAAATGTCCTTGATCATACTATTGTATAAATATTCTTTGTCTTTTAATAGTTCATTCATACCCCATTGGTATTCATCTAATTCCATTCTATGAAAATTGCCAAAAAACAAAAGGTTTGTTTTTTTAGCACGAATATCTTCTTCACTAAATCGTCCGCTATTAACTGACGGGCGGGTAGCCAATATCGAAAATATCATTGCACCTAAGCAGGTGGCCATTAAAACAATTGTGGGAATGATATAGTATGGATAATAAGGAAGACGAACCATAACTATAGTAAGCACAACAGAAATGATAATGGCATTTACCGAGATCATGATATTTGATTTTCCGTCTGCCAGGTTGCTCAACTCTAAATGATTGGTTGATGTAGTACGGAACATGGTTTGAATGCCACGTTCAGTATTTTTTAGTTCTGCTTTTAGGGCTGCTTCTGTTTTGGAAGCTTTCTCAAAAACATAAGGAAAGGCTTCTTCTTTATCGTGCGGTTCGTCTTTGTCTTTACCTTTTTTCTTTTTGTCCAGGCTATTAAGGTTATTTAATTTTTTTGCTTCCAAATGTTCCTGCCCATAGGAAGTAAAGTATTTATGGTTCTCTAAAAATTCTATATTGTTCCTGTTCCAGTCTTTTTTAGAAATATCCTGGCCTAGAAGCCATTCTCTCTCCTGGCGTAACAACTGGCTTTTTGCTTTATAATCTTCCGTTGCTAAATGGTAGAGGTCTCCATCGCAAAGAATTTTTTCTACAAGGCTTACCGGCGACTGTGGCATGCGGGTAGCCTCAATTGCGGAGTTTACTTTTTGTATGATCCTTTCATCAACACCCTGGCGGGTTAAAAAATTAGTGGCTAATTCAATGCTCTTGGTTTCATGTCCTGCTGCTTCCCCGGTGCTATAACCTGTGTCGTGAAACCAGGCGGCCAGCATTAAAACCATTCGGTCTTCTTCATTCAATTCGTAGTGGCTGGCCATATAACTGCAGGCTTCAACTACGTCTTCTGTATGATTTAAGCTATGGAAAACTAATTCAGGCTTAACTTGATGGGTAAATATTTCGGTTACATAATTCCTGGCTGCTTGTAAGATCTGTTCGTTCGTGTCCGTCATGACTGGTGCGTTGTTTGATATTAAAGTTATTAATAAAAGATGCAAATACTATTTCAAACACGATGCCCGGCTTTAATTATGCTGGTTTTCGTGTGTTCGTACTCGATATTATGCGGCTGTACGCAAAAAAGTCATGGATCGCCTGAAGGTTATGACTTTCGTACACCCCAAAAAAGGGAGTTGGGCAAAGTTCTCAACGAAATCTCCGGTTTAAATTACAACACGGAAAACCATACGCTCCTTGCTATTTCTGATAGCAAACGTAAAATTTTCCAAATTGATGTAAAAAAGCAAAAGTTGAAGGATTATGCAGAAAAATTTTCCAAACAAGCAGATTTTGAAGACATCGTAAAATTAAATAATACAGTTTACGTTCTTGTAAGTGATGGGACTATTATGTCGGTTCCTCCAAATGCAAAGGACAGTTCCGGGACTGTTTCTTATCCTTTTTGGTCAAAAGACAAAAATGATTTTGAAACAATGTATTATGATTCGGTAGCAAATGGTTTAATTATCATTTGTAAAAGTTGTGCGAAGGATAAAAACCAGGGCGTTAAAAGTGCCTATCGTTTTGATCTTGGGAAAAAAAGATTTGATTCATCTAAGTTTTATGCCATAAGTACAGACAGTGTAAGATCTGCGGTACGAAATAATGACGCTAATTTTAAGCCCTCGGCTGCGGCCATACACCCAATTAATCAAAGACTTTATATACTTTCGTCTGCTGGCCAATTGCTTGTTGTAACAGATACACGTGGCAAAGTAATTGAGGCGTTTAATTTAAATCCTGACCGTAACCCTCAAGCTGAAGGCATTGCATTTTCGCCGCATGGAACTTTGTTTATTTCAAATGAAGGCAAGTATGGAAAGGCTACATTGCAGATATTTCCTTACAAAGGACACCGTATATCAGATAAAATTTCGAACAGGTAAAATGAAAACATACATACTGCTACTAGCTTCTATTCTAATTTGTACAATATCTCTTGTGCAGGATTCACTTGCTTCTTTACCCGAAGATTCAGTAAGACAACGCATTTATTTGATTGGTGATGGAGGCGAACTCGTTGGTGGGAAACACCCAGTTGTTGACTGGCTGAAAAAGAATATTGACTGGAACGACGAAAAAAATACCGCTCTTTTTTTAGGCGATAATATTTATCCTTACGGGTTGCCTACAGAAGGAGAACCGGAATATGAAACTGCGAAAAAAATTATTGATTACCAGTTAGATTTGGTTAAAGGCAAAAAATCAAAAGCATATGTAATTCCTGGAAACCACGATTGGTGGAATGGTAAACTTGGCGGATGGCAACGTGCTGTTAATCAAACAAATTATATAAATTCTCTTGAGCAGTCTAACATTCAAGCATGGCCATTAGATGGATGCCCGGGGCCTGTTGAAGTTGAACTGGATTCAATGGTGGTGATGGTTTTTGTGGATAGCCAATGGTTTTTACATGTGCACAGCAAGCCCGGCCCAGGTTCAAGTTGCCAGGCCAAAACAATGGATGAATTCACAACAGAACTAAGCGAGATCGTTCGTTCTCATCCTAATCAATTGTTGATATTAGCCATGCACCATCCTCTAAAAACCATCGGTGTTCATGGTGGCGCTTACACTTTAAAACACCATATTTTTCCTTTAGCAGAGGCTGTAAAAGGCTTGTATATCCCACTGCCAGTTATTGGATCTATCTATCCAATTGCACGTGGTATTTTTGGTAACATACAAGATGTAAACCATCCTGCTTACCGTACAATGGCAAGAGCAATTGAAGATGTAATTCAAAAACATCACAATGTCATAACGGTTGCAGGTCATGACCATAGCTTACAATTATTACAGAATGATAGTATTTATCAAATAGTTAGTGGATCAGCAGCTAAGCTTACCCGTGTTAGTGATAATAAAAGGAATAACAACCTTCTTTTTGCAGAGGTGCTTGGTGGATTTGCCATGCTTGAAGTAACTAAAAGTGGAAGGGTGACAACCAAATTTTATGACCTGCAAAGTGATGATTTCAGGGCGCCTACCTATGCCAGGCAGCTGAAAACAATAAAAAAATTACCTCCCCAGGTTATAGACAGCACACCCGTGGCTGCTTTGCAGGACTCAATTGTTGTTACTGCCAACCCGGCTTTGAAAGGAAGTGCATTAAAGCATCTTTTTTTAGGAAGGAATTACCGTGCAGAATGGACGCAACCACTTACCGTACCGGTATTTGATATGGGGACAGAAATGGGCGGAATGAAACCTATGCGTTTGGGTGGTGGTAAACAAACAAAATCATTACGAATAGAAGATAAGGAAGGTAAAGAATGGGTTTTACGTTCCATTCAAAAATTCCCTGAAGCAGCTATACCCGCAGACTTAAGATCTTCCATAGCAAAAGAAATTGTAGAACAAGGTATTTCAGCATCTTACCCTTATGCCTCACTTTCCTATGGAACTTTTGCAGAAGCAATAGGGTTGCCCGTACTCCGGAAAAAGCTTGTATATGTTCCCGATGATCCAAGGCTGGAGCGCTTTCGTGGTGATTTTAGCAGAACGCTTGCCGTAATGGAGGAAAGGGAACCGCTAACTGTAAAAAAGACCTATAACACCGATGAATTGATCTTACGTTTAGCAAAAGATAACGACGACCACGTAGACCATCGTGTGGTATTAAAAGCAAGGTTGCTCGATAACTTCATTATGGATTTTGACCGCCATGAAGATCAGTGGCGCTGGGCTACAAGAGATACAGGAAAGGGGAAGATATATTACCCAATAGCCCGCGACCAGGACCAGGCCTTTTTTACTAACCAGGGCCTGATACCTTACTTTGTAAAAAAACCCTGGGTAGTTCCAGAAATTCAAGGCTTCCAGGCAAACACCGATAACATAAAAACGTTTAATCGTCCGGCCAGGAATTTTGATCGTTTCTTTTTATCAGAATTATCCGAGGACCAATGGAGCACTCAGATTGATAGTTTCCTGTTAATGATGACGGATGATGTGATCGTAAAAGCATTAAATCAACAACCAAGAGAGATCAAAAATCTTTCAATGAACAGCATCATCAAAACCCTTGAAAAAAAGCGCAAGTTTTTTAAAAAGGATATGATAGAATACTACAAATTTTTAGCTAAAGAAGTAACTGTAGTTGGAAGTAATCAAAGAGAATTATTTACTGTTTCAAAAAAAGACAGTGGAGTACAGGTGATGGTGAATAAGATTGATAAAGATGGAAATATCAGTTCCAAAATTTATGATCGATTGTTTGATCCATCTGTTACACAGGAATTAAGATTATATGGATTAAGCGATAAAGACAGTTTTGTTGTAAATGGTGGCGAATCGCCTATAAAAGTGCGCATCATTGGCGGGCCAGGAAATGATGAATTTGTAAACAATGGAAATGGCGGTAAAGTATTATTGTATGATGCGAGTTTCGAGGAAAATAAAATTTCAGGCAATCCTGGTTTAACAAATAAATTTTCACCTGATCCCCAGGTTAACAGGTATGACCGTTTAAATTATAAATACGACCAGGTAATTCCAGGCATAACCGGCGCATATAATGTAGACGATGGTATTTACATAGGTGCAAAGCTGGAGATCATTAAACAAGGCTTTAGAAAAGAGCCTTACAAAATGCGTCATTATTTAAAAGGCAGCCGTGCTTTAAAAACTTCTTCTTATCGTTTCAATTACGAAGGTGATTATATACAGGTTCTCGGTAACCACGATTTGATATTAAGAGCCGATATAAAAGCACCGGTAAATGTTACAAACTTTTTTGGTTTAGGCAACGAAACAATTTTTGATGAAACCAAACCAGGATCTGAAAAATATTACAGGGCCCGATACAATTTTGTAGATGCATCTATTTTATTGCGCCGCCAGTTACAATCATGGATGCGTATCCATTATGGTGTTGCATTTGAATCTTTCCGTGTAGAAAGAGAGCAAAATATTGGCAAGTATGTTAGCCAGACCATTGAAAATGGATTAGATCCTGAAACGCTAAGCAAAGGACGGGCTTACGCAGGTGGTTTGTTTAAACTAGACATAAACTCCAGGAATAACCAGGTATTGCCGACACGTGGTTTTGTAATGGATTTTAAAGTTCGTCCGTTAGTAGGATTGAATGAATTTAGCAACAACGTTGTCAAAGCCGATATTGATATGAGGTTGTTTGCAAGTTTATTTTCTTTCCCACGTATTGTAATGGCAACAAGATTTGGATATGGAAAGAACTTCGGAAAATTTGAATTTCCACAAGCTTATTATTTAGGTGGTACAGAAAATTTAAGAGGTTATCGCCGCGACAGGTTTGGTGGTAGAAGTGCGGTATTTAATAATACAGAATTGCGTTTTAAAGTAGCCGATTTCAATACTTACCTTTTCCCAGGATCATTTGGTTTGCTTGTGTTTAATGATGTTGGTAAAGTAAAAGTTGATGGAGAAAAATCAAGCGACTGGCATGTAGGTAATGGAGGTGGCTTGTGGTTAGCGCCAGTAAAACGTTTTGTTATAACGGCTTTGGCTACCCGCTCAAAAGAAGAAAAGTTTTTGCCTTATATAACTTTTGGTTTCCAGTTTTAAAAACAATTGGTTATAAAAAAGCCCTGTTTTTTACAGGGCTTTTTTTATGCGCAAATGGTTGCTTTATTTTTTAAGTAACTCGTTGGAAGTTAGCTGCGAAAGTTCTACTGGTGCCGTATGATTGTTATTGTTTTCAACTTCAAGGTTTACTTCAATACGCAATCCTTTTAAGCCGCTGATGCCTTGTAATTCTTCAAGGTCTAAATATTCAACTTCACCAACGATCATATTTTCGTTTTGAAGAAATTCAATGTACTCCAGGTATTCGTTCAATTCCCTTTGTTGTGAATAAACAATGGCAATTTTACCGGGCTGCGTCAGGCGTTCGCCGGTTTCCAGCGTGTGCACTTTATCAATTCGTTTTTTTACAATTTCATAGCGAATGTTATAAGCGCCATCTACATCAAACTTGCGTTCTTTGTTTCTAAAAGAAATGGAAAGCGGAATACTATGCGCCAGGATTAATTGTGTGGTTTGCAAAGGCAACGTCAACTTTTTGCTGAGCGCATGTGTTAGTCGTGCAGCTTTTACAAGCAAAGTCAATTGCCACATTTTTAAGTTACTTAAATAAAGTTCTTCAAATGGCTGGTGCGGTGCCATAGATTGCCCAATGTAAATATTGAATTCAATACCATCCGTTATATATCTTTCAAAATAGTGTGGGTAAATGTCTTGAACAGTTGCCTGTTCTTTATCCATGAACCTGTCCAGCGAGTCATTTATTTTTGTAATGCTGTCCTCGTACTTTTTACGATGGTGGTAAATGATCTGCTTTTGCGGGTCAAGCGCATCAAAATAATCATCAACAGTATCTTTTAA
>JAKFCI010000526.1:0-1921 GCA_036676725.1 Chitinophagaceae bacterium | reverse complement strand
GCAAATGGGAAAAAGAAAAAAAGCGGCAACACCATTCAACCTTCTGAAATACTGGTGCATCCAGTAACCAATGAAATTCTTGTACTGGATGGTCCGGGTGGAAGGCTTGTTGTATTAGACGCAAATGGAAAAATTAAGAAACTACATCAATTAGGAGGCAAGGCATTCTCGCAACCGGAAGGGATGACTTTTGCACCGGGAGGCAAATTTTATATTTCCAATGAAGGCAAAAAAGAGCCTGGTAATATTCTTGAAGTGCAATTGAACCAGGAATAAAAATTCGTAACTAATTCTTTTCTTTCAATTCCATTTGTTTCCTGAACCTCCGGATCCGTGCATCAATAGAAGGAATTCTTTCCACTTCCATTTGCATTAAGGTCAAAATAAAATCCTGGAGTAATTCTTTTTGATGTGGCAACAATTCAAAAAGGCCCTGGATGGAATGTACACGTACAATGCGTGAATTGGTTTTATCCTTTGCCCACGTGGTCAATAAGTGCCAGGCTTTCTCAAATTCATTTTTTATCAATTGTAGCCGAGGCAGCAATAAGGCTAAATGCCATTGCACTTCTTTTTGTTTTACCTGGCTGCATAATTGGAACAATTCTTTTTTATGCTTAGATAAGAAGTCTGTGTTGGTAATGGTAATCTTTTCCACCGCATCTGCCGCTCTCATGGCAATCACGGGGTTTGGGTTATGCAAGCATTGAAACAATTCATCAAATTGACTTTGGTTTTTAATGCTTTTAATTACTGCATTGGTCTTTCCCAATGATTTAAGGTCGCCGCCTGCTA
Source organism: Chitinophagaceae bacterium (assembly GCA_036676725.1). GTDB lineage: Bacteria > Bacteroidota > Bacteroidia > Chitinophagales > Chitinophagaceae > Flavisolibacter. The sequence continues at coordinate 1,126 of JAKFCI010000526.1, read as the reverse complement.
ACATATTTTCATAGGAAGCCATTTTCAAAATCAATTAGTGAATAAGTTAGGGTATATAATTCAGTAATGCTTCTCCATTTTTAAATGTTCTTGTTCCGGTAAGTTTTAGGTTTAATGGTGATTTTATGTTTTTAAAAAGTGGTGTCCCATCTCCTATTGCTACTGGATCTACCATAATTTGGTAGGCATCGATTAAACCTTCTTCAGCCAGTTGACCAATCAAATTACCGCTACCGAGTATAGTCATATTACGACCTGGTATTTGCTTCAACTTTCGTATTTCATCAAAAATATTTTCACTGATGATCCTTGTATTTTGCCAGTTGGCTTTTTGTAAAGTTTTAGTAAAAACAATTTTCTCCGCCTTGTTCATTCCTGCTGCAACAATGGGATAAAGCTCCTGCGCCATGGGCGTAGGCCAAAAATTCGCCATCATCTCGTAGGTCTTCCTGCCAAACAAAAGCATATTACCAGATTGCAGGTTCTCTTCCGAAAATTCACTTTCCTCCGGCCCATGCTTGTGCCAGCTAATGTCTTCATTCAATCCTTTATAATATCCGTCGAGGGTTATAAAAACAAAAACAGAAAGTTGTGCCATAACAAAAAGTTTAAAATGCTGTTGCATTAAAATTAGTTTGTTGCAAATAATTTTCAATGATGTGTATGCGGCAATGTAAGGGGGCGATTGCGCAAAGCAAAACATTAAGGATATCACAAATCATCCTGGAATTATTGGTACTAAGTGCATTTGGCATTATTACCGCTACTGATATTTGTTTCCTAACCTTAAAAACTTTACCCATGATCCGTAAATTACTTTTTGCAACCACCTTAATCATTCTTGCTTCTTTTGGACTAATTAGTTGTTCAAAGAATGACGCCGTTTCACAATCAGAAAACATTGTTGGTACCTGGCAGATCACGGGCATCCAGTCGAATTACGCCTATGACTGGGATGGCGATGGCCGCGAAGAAACAGACATCTACAGCACTTACAGTACCTGCGACCGTGATATTGAAATTGTTTTTGAAGAAGGCGGTTATGGAAAAATCAGTGAAGGTTGTGATGCACCATATGATAACATCAACTGGCAACTAACGAATAACAGGTTAGACATTCAAATTC
>JAKFCI010000525.1:0-8508 GCA_036676725.1 Chitinophagaceae bacterium | reverse complement strand
GATGCCGGCTTTGCATCGTTATTGCAGGCGCAAAAAACTTGCAGGAACAAAAAGCTGAATAATAGGCTTCTCATTCCTGCAAAGTAAATAAAAGCTTAGAGATAATTTTTCTAAATCAGAAATATAGAAATCGTAAGCTTGTAATCTTATGTTTTAATGTCTTTCCCTGTCATAATATCCTCTTTGCTTCCTTTCTGCTTTATGTGCTTCATCCTGTTCCATTTCCAATAGTCCTTCGGCAGTATAGGCTTTTAAAATAGCCTTTACCAACCTATGACGTACAACATCTTCTTCGTCTAATTCTATATAGCCAATGCCATCAATATTTCTTAAAATACGACTTGCCTTTTCTAAACCACTGCGTTGGTTACGTGGTAAGTCAACCTGGGTAAGGTCACCGGTAATAATGGCTTTTGCATTTGCGCCAATACGGGTAAGAAACATTTTTAATTGAACATCCGTTGCATTTTGTGCCTCATCAAGAATAATATACGCATTGTCAAGCGTACGTCCACGCATGTAAGCAAGGGGTGCAATTTCAATGGTACGTGTGGTCATATAATAACCAAGCTTATCTGCAGGTATCATATCATCCAATGCATCATATAAGGGGCGCAAATACGGATCGATCTTTTCTTTCAGATCGCCTGGTAAAAATCCAAGGTTTTCGCCCGCTTCAACAGCTGGACGAGTAAGAATGATTTTTTTAACCGCCTTGTTTTTTAAGGCTCTAACGGCCATAGCAACTGCGGTATAAGTTTTACCGGTACCGGCTGGCCCAATTGCAAATACAACATCATTTTTTTCGGAAGAAGCAACCAGTTTCTTTTGATTTGCTGTACGGGCTCTTACCGTTTTGCCGTTCGGGCCAAATACAAGCACTTCATTTGGATTGCGCTCAATAAAGTTGTCAACTGTTTCAGCATCATCACCACCTAAAATCTGCTCAAAATAATTTTGACTCATATGGCCGTTACGTTCCAGGTATTGAACAATGAGATCAATTTTTTCTTTTGCGCCGTCTACGTGCTCCGGTGCGCCGCTAAGTTTTAATTGTGTACCCCGGGAAAGAATTTTTAGTAAAGGAAATCGTTTTTTTAAGATGTCTAGTTTGCCGTTATTTACTCCAAAGAACTCAATAGGGTTAACGGTTTCAAGGTTGATGATTGTTTCTCTCAATTCTGTGGCGTTTAATTTTCAAAAATCCGCTTGTACGGTTTACTACTCCAAGTTTTTCTTGCTACAATTTACCACACCCTGTGTTAAGGAAGTTGTAGTTACTTGTTCCAGAAAAGTTAATTAAAATTTTGTGCCATATGGTATAAAAACTTTTCAAGATTTGTGGAAAAGTTTATTAAAGCCATATTGCATATGTAAAAAATATTTTTAGGAGACTTCAAAATGATTCTCTCGATTTTAATTTGTTGAATTACATTGTTCAGCTTTACATAATTTCATTTCCTAACAAATTACTACATGCTCAAAATTATTGCTGCTATTGGGTTATCCTTTATTGGAATCAACTTAAATGCCCAGGAACTTAGCTACTACCTGCCAGATAGTGTTACCTATAATGCTTCTATTCCAAAACCAAAAGATATTATTCACCACCAGGTGGGTGAGTGGCACGTAACGCATGACCGGCTGGTAAATTACATGCAGGCAATAGCAAAAGCAGCCCCGGAAAGAGTAAAACTAGAGACCATGGGTTTTACTTACGAACAACGTCCGCAAGTTTTGTTGATCATTACTTCGCCAAAAAATCATCAACGGTTAGAAGAAATTCGCAGCCAGCATATATTGTTATCTGATCCTACAAAATCCGCCTCATTAAATATTGATGGTATGCCAATTGTTACATGGATCGGCCATTCTATACACGGTAACGAACCAAGTGGCGCAAATGCATCATTATTAACTGCCTATTATTTAGCTGCCGCCCAGGGTAAGTCAATTGACGATCTATTGGAGAACGTTGTTATTCTTTTAGATCCTAGTTTTAACCCGGATGGCTTGCAAAGATTTTCTACATGGGTGAACCAGCATAAAGGAAAAAACCTGGTTACAGATCCAAATTCACGTGAGTTTAATGAAGTGTGGCCGGGCGGACGTTTTAATCATTATTGGTTTGATTTGAACCGCGACTGGTTACCGGCAGTACATGTTGAAAGTCAAAACAGGCTTGCTTATTTCCATAAATGGAAACCAAATATTTTAACCGATCACCACGAGCAAGGAAGTAATGCAACATTCTTTTTTCAGCCCGGCGTTCCATCAAGAGTGAATCCGCTAACACCTGCAAAAAACCAGGAACTTACCGCTAAGTTGGGAAGTTACCATGCAGCTTTTTTAGACCGCATTGGTTCCATGTATTTCACCAAAGAAAATTATGATGATTTTTATTATGGTAAAGGATCTACTTACCCGGATGTAAATGGAGCCATAGGGATTTTATTTGAGCAAGGCTCAAGCCGTGGACATGCACAGCAAACAACCAATGGTGTTTTACGGTTTCCCTTTACCGTTAAAAATCAATTTATTACTGCGCTATCAACTTTGGAAGGTGCCAAAGCATTACGTAAAGAATTTCTTTCTTTTCAACGAGATTTTTATAAAGGTGTTGCGGCAGAAGCTGCATCCACTGCAACAAAAGCTTATGTTTTTGGTGATGAAAAAGACAGGGGTAAAACAAATGAATTTATTACCATGTTAAATCGCCACCAGATTGAAGTTTATAATGTAAAGAATAGCCTAAAAGCTGGTGGATATGAATTTAATAATGGAACCTCTTACGTGGTGCCTGCAGGCCAAACGCAACATAGGTTGATAAAAGCCATTTTTGATAAAACGCTGAATTATAAAGACAGCTTGTTTTATGATATCACCTCCTGGACGATGCCTTTGGCTTTTGGTTTGCCTTATGCCGAATTAAGTGCGGCTCAATACAATGCAGGTTTGTTGGGTGATAGGATTACGGAAATTAAAAAAGCTTCGCCACTTTCTATTGCCAAAAGCGAATATGCTTATTTACTACCGTGGACAGAATTACTTGCGCCTGCCGTACTGTATGAATTACAAACTGAAGGCATTATTTCGAAAGTTGCAACTAACCCGTTTGAAATGATGATCAATAATGAGCGGAAAAAATTCGGTTATGGAACAATTATGATCCCGGTAAAACTGCAATCATTGAATAGCGATTTACTTTTTGAAAAGATTAAAAACGTAAGTGAAAAATACAATATTGCTATTCATTCAATATCTTCTGGCACTTCGTTATCCGGAAGTGATTTAGGAAGCAGTCGCTTTGAGAATGTAGACCAGCCCAAGGTGGCCATGATAACCGGGACCGGTGTAAACCCCTTAGATGCCGGCGAGTTTTGGCACTTAATGGATCAACGTATGAACATTCCGCTAACGCTATTAGAACCTCAAATTTTTAATCGGGTTGACCTCAATAAATACAACACCCTTGTTTTAGTTTCGGGTAATTACAATGAACTGAATAAAGAAAAATTGAAAGCCTGGGTGCAGGGTGGTGGCAATTTAGTTTTAATGGAAGAAGCAGTAAGCTGGGCGGCGCAAGCAGGTATTGGAAATGTTCAAATAAAAAAAATCAAATCGGCCGCAGACAGCACCCATATTCTAACTTATACTGACAAGGACCAGGTGCAAGGTGCACAGGCAATGCGTGGAGCCATATTTCGTGCAGAAGCAGACCTAACCAATCCATTGGCTTATGGATATCAATTTCCTTATGTAAGCATGTTTAAGGCAAACAAAGTGTATATGGAGAAAAGTAAAAATCCATTCGGAACGCCATTTTATTATAAAGATGCGCCACTACAAAGTGGTTGGGTGAGCAAACAAAATAAAGATGCGGTAAAAAATTCTGCTGCCGTTGTCGTAAGCGGTTTGGGTAGTGGAAAGATCATTTCCATTGCAGATAATCCAAACTTTCGGGCATTTTGGTTAGGCGGTACTAAGCTTATGATGAATGCAATCTTCTTTGGAAAAATAATTGATACCAATTTTTCTGCGGAATAGCCAATTTTTAAAATTTAATTATCAAAATAAAGGCGGTCAATTGACTGCCTTTATTGTTAAACGTTATACATTATAACCAGCCTGGTAGTTCTGAAAGCAAATTTAATTGTGCTTTATTTTTTTCCCACGCAATGGTGTGATTGCCATTTGTGATTACGATATATTGAACGGGGACTGTCATGTTATAACGTAAAACTTGTTGTAAAACATCTTCACTTAAAATAACGCCTGGTTCTTTGCATTCAACCAGCATCCATGGTTTGTGGTTTGCATCATATACCAACACATCGAACCGTTTTTTTAATTCATTTAATTGAATTTCTTTTTCCAGTGCGATCAATGTTTTAGGATAATTTAAGGTAGTGATCAGGTATTGCACAAAATTTTGCCGCACCCATTCTTCTTCAGTCAGTGAAAGCCATTGTTTTCGAATAATGCAAAAAATAGAACGCTTGTCACCATCTTTTTTTATTTTGAAATTTGGCTCCGGGTAATGCACCGCTATCATGCATCAAACCTAATGATTAAATTTGGAGGCATGAAGACGAAACAAGATATAGTTCAGAACTGGTTACCGAGATATACTGGCGAAAAATTAGAATCATTTGGTAAGTTCATTTTGCTCACCAACTTCAGTAATTATGTGCGCATGTTTTCTGAGTGGACCGGCAGTGTAATCACTGGTATCGATAAACCCATGCAATGCTGCACGGCCGAAGGAATCACCATTATTAATTTTGGTATGGGTTCGCCTACGGCTGCAACAGTTATGGATTTATTGACTGCAATTGAACCAGAAGCCGTTTTATTTTTAGGTAAATGCGGTGGTTTGAAAAAGCGCAATAAATTAGGCGATCTTATTTTACCAATCGCGGCAATCCGCGGCGAGGGAACATCGAATGATTATTTTCCTGCGGAAGTGCCTGCATTGCCTGCATTTGCTTTACAAAAAGCCATATCAACAACTATTAGAGAATACGAAGTAGATTATTGGACAGGGACGGTTTATACAACCAACAGGCGTGTTTGGGAGCATGATGATGAATTTAAAGAATACCTGCAGAAAATAAGGGCATATGCTATCGATATGGAAACAGCTACCATTTTCTCTGTAGGATTTTATAACAAAATCCCAACCGGTGCTTTATTATTGGTAAGCGATTCGCCAATGACACCAGATGGCGTGAAAACGGAAGAAAGCGATAAAAAAATAACCGAGCAATTTGTTGAACGTCATTTAAAGATCGGTATAGATTCTTTAAAACAATTGATCAACGGCGGAAGAACAGTAAGACATTTACGGTTTTAAAACATTAGCTAATGAAACTCCTAATGCTTATTGCAGCGACAACAGCTATTATTTCATTTGCTCCAAACGCTTGCAATAAAAATTCAAATAACGAAAAATGTTACAAAGGGAAGTTGGAAATAAAAGCCCTTTGTATGAACTATACCATTAAATTACTGGAAGGCGAAATGGATACCTCAAGTATTGCTGCACAATGGACAGATGAACACACCGGTAAAAGTTATACAAATGTTTTTTCTTTAGGCAGCCCTTGTACTTTTCCGCCAGGCATTAAAGAAGGAGATGAATTTTTCTTTACTATTGACACTACAAGCAACCAGGATTGTGCCGTGTGTATGGCTTATTATCCAAAACCTGCTAAACAATTAGCTATAAAAGTATTGCCGGGCGCCTGCAAATAATATTATGTCGTTGTTGCAAATAAAAAATCTTTCAGTTGATTTTGTTTCTGAAAACGGAACGACACAAGCTGTAAAAAACATTTCTCTTTCAATTAATCGTGGCGAAATAGTAGCCCTTGTTGGTGAATCAGGATCCGGCAAGTCAGTAACCTCTCTTTCTATTTTACAATTATTACCTACGCCGCCAGCAAAATACAGCAGTGGCGCTATTTTATTTGATGATGAAAAAAATGCACCCATTAATTTATTACAGGCAGGTATAACGGAACTTTCAAACATAAGAGGTAACCGCATTGCAATGATCTTCCAGGAACCAATGACATCCTTGAACCCTGTAATGAGTTGCGGAAAGCAAGTAGCCGAAGTGCTTTCCCGACATCAAAATTTGAACAGTGCTGAAATAAAACAAAAAGTCATTCAATGGTTTGAAAAAGTAAAATTGCCGCACCCTGTGGAGATGTACAACCGTTATCCCCACCAATTAAGTGGCGGACAAAAGCAAAGAGTAATGATAGCTATGGCCATGTGTTGCGAGCCATGTTTACTTATTTGCGATGAGCCAACAACAGCGTTAGATGTAACAGTACAAAAAACGATACTGGAGTTAATTAAAGATTTACAGCAAGAGCAAAACATGGGCGTGCTATTTATAACACACGACCTGGGCGTAGTTGCAGAAATAGCTGACAGGGTTGCTATTATGTACAAAGGCGAAATTGTAGAACAAAACAGCACACAGGAAATTTTTCAATATCCGCAAAATAATTACACGAAGGCTTTAATTGCATGTCGTCCAGCACAACATGAAAAGGGAGAACGTCTGCCTATTGTATCAGATTTTTTAGAAGGGAAAAAAGAAATTAAAAAGGAGGTGATAAATTCTTCCGCGCCACCTAAAGAAATTTTATTAGATGTTCAGCAGCTAACAGTTCAATTTCCAACTAAGACAAATTTGTTGGGAAAGGTTACGGCTACATATACCGCTGTTGATGATGTCAATCTTCAATTATACAAAGGCGAAACTTTAGGATTAGTGGGAGAGAGCGGTTGTGGTAAAACAACTTTGGGGCGTACTTTATTGAGATTGATTGAGCCTGCTTCAGGAAAGATCATTTACAATGGAACCGATATTACAGCCCTAAACAAACAGCAAATAAAAGACCTGCGAAAAAATGTGCAACTTGTTTTCCAGGATCCTTATTCATCATTAAATCCAAGGTTAACTATAGGTGCGACCATTGCAGAACCTATGGGGGTTGCGGGTATTGAACATAATAAAAAACAACAAAGAGCGAAAGTGGCCGAATTGCTCGATAAAGTAAACCTGCCTTCATCTTATATAAACCGTTACCCACACGAATTTTCCGGCGGACAAAGGCAACGAATCGTTATAGCAAGAGCGTTGGCGTTAAATCCCACCTTACTTGTTTGCGATGAATCTGTTTCTGCACTGGATGTAAGTGTGCAAGCGCAGGTTTTGAACTTATTGAATGATTTGAAACAGGATCTAGGACTTACTATGTTATTTATATCGCATGATCTTTCGGTGGTTCGTTACATGAGCGATCGAATTGCCGTAATGCAGGCAGGAAAGTTGGTAGAAATCGGGGATGCAGAACAAGTATATTATCATCCGCAAATGCCATACACGCAAAATTTACTGGCAGCAATACCTAAGGTTAAGGTTTAAATATTCCTAACTTTTTTTTTGAGCATCAATTTTGGTTATCAAAATTTGCATCACTAAAAGATTTTTTTAATTTGGTAATCTTAATTTACCTCAATGAACTGCGATGTACCAGCCCTTTGGCAAGAACATAAAGAAGCATTATTTTTTTTTATTTTGAAAAGAGTGCGTGATGAAAGCACTGCTAAGGATATTTCGCAAGAAGTTCTGATTAAGGTTTATAATTTTTGCAAATGCAAATCTGGTGTGCGCAATATTCGTTCATGGCTTTACCAAATAGCAAGCAACGCAATTGCCGATCACTATCGCAAAAATAAAAACCAGGTTGTAACCGACACTTTTAATGAAGCAGAAATAGAAGATGAACGTTCCGCCATGCAAGAAGCTGCTGAATTTGTTTTGCCTATGATCAATCTATTGCCAGAACAATATGCTGCACCGCTTCGTATGAGCGATGTTGAAGGAATTAATTTAAAAGCTATTGGTGAAAAAATGGGTTTGGGTTTATCTGCAGTAAAACAAAGAGTTAGCAGGGGCCGCAAAATGCTTAAAGAAATATTTACCGAATGCTGCCTGGTAGAACTTAACGAAGATGGTCGCCTGGTTTCTTTTGACATTCGCCCCCAATGCGGGGCTTTACAACGGTACAAGGCATCGTTAGAAAATATTCAATAATTTCTTGTCACCTTTTTTCTTCTGCTGCGTCATGGTAAAAAATATTTATCATGAAAAGATTTCACGTTCACAACAGGGTTAAGGATTTAGCAGAAAGCATTAATTTTTACAACGCATTATTTGGGCAAGCGCCAAGTTTGTTAAAGGATGATTATGCCAAATGGATGCTTGACGATCCAAGGGTAAACTTCGCCATTTCAACCGGGCATGCAGAAACAGGTATAGAACACTTAGGCCTACAAGTAGAAAACCCGGGGGAATTAGAAGTGGTTTATGCAAATATGCAAAAAGCAAAAGGCACTGTTCGCGAAGAAGGAAACTGCACTTGCTGCTATTCAAAAAGTCAAAAATCATGGATCACCGATCCGCAGGGTGTTGATTGGGAAGCC
>JAKFCI010000524.1:0-10951 GCA_036676725.1 Chitinophagaceae bacterium | reverse complement strand
TCAGATTATATCTTAATAATCTATGATTGAACTGGTTATTATTTTATTATTTACTAAAATTTGTAGTTTAATGATTTATAAATTTATTTATTCAAAAACTAAATTATTTAGATGTGAATAATGCCAACATTAAAACTGGTTTGGAATGGAGTATGGTTTTTGCAATTAAAATGACCTATGAAAACTTTATTACCTCTCCTTGTGTTCGTCGCATCTATTAGTTCCTCATGTGGAAAGATCCAGGAACCTCAATTCAGGAAAGTGAATGGTTTTGGAATTAAAAAAATGGGAATAACAGAGATCGTTGTAGGATTTAATACCACTTACTTTAATCCTAATAATTTTGGGGTAGCTGTCAAAGAGGCAGTTCTTGATGTTTATGTAGATTCGGTGTACCTGGGGAAATTTGCCCAACCTCAATCTGTTTCGGTGAACCCAAATGCAGAATTTTCAATTCCATTAGAGGGAGCTATTCCCCTTGCAAAGGCATTACAAAATGGAGTTACCTCGTTAATAGGCAAGGAAGTATTTATAAAGGCTAATGGATCGGTTAAGGTGGGTAAGGCAGGTGTGTTTATAACGAATAATATAAATTATGGGGGCAGGCATCGCCTGGACGAAAGCCTATTAAAAAACCCGGCATCTGCCGGGTTGATCAACTAATCTTTTTTCATTCCACCACCATCTTCTGGCTTTTTACAGCATTTGGGAAGTCGTTTGTATGAATCTTCATTTGCAGGAACATCCCCGGCATCATAACCGGCATTTGCTATTGCTGTTTTAATTTCTTCTTCATTTATACGGTCTGTAACATATTTAACCGTGGTTTCTTTTTTCTTGTAGTTTACATTAATCAAGGTTACACCATCATACCTGTCAAGGTAAGTTTCGATCTTCTTCTTACACATTTCGCATTGAACGGTAGGTGTACTTAGTTTAACCGTTTGCACAGCCTTTACCTGGGCATTTGCGCCAATAGTAAATCCTCCAATTAGTAAAAATGCGCCTAATAACTTCTTCATAAAGTATTATTTATCTACGAATTTAATAAACTCCGGTCCACGTGGAAGGAGACTGCCTCCACTTTAACAAAATCTCCTGCTGTTTATCATTGATCAGTCCTTTTTTGGTTGCAGTTTGTAGCAAAGAAGTATAATCTGTAAGTGAATGAAGGTCCAATTTAGCTGTAGTAAATGCTTCTTCCGCTGCTGTAAAGCCATAATTAAAAATAGATACCATTCCCAACACTTCAACCCCGCTGCCCTTTAATACATCTACAACCTGTAAGCTACTTTTTCCAGTAGAAACCAGGTCTTCGATGACAACTACTTTAGCTCCTTCCACTAATTCACCTTCTATTTGGTTGCCTAAGCCGTGCTCTTTCGGTTTAGGACGCACATAAACAAACGGAAGCTTTAACTGGTCGGCGATCATGGCGCCCCAGGCAATACCTGCAGTGGCTACACCTGCTATAACGGTTGCTGAACTATATTTTTCAAACACCACGTTGCATAGTTCGCTTTTAATAAAGTCACGAACATACGGGTATGATAAAACCTTCCTGTTATCGCAATAAATAGGGCTTTTCCACCCGCTGGCCCAGGTATATGGCTGCTCAGGGCTCAATTTTACAGCCCCTGTTTGTAACAATTTTTCAGCAGTTATTAAAGCATCTGTCATTTGGCGAAGATATTTGAAAGGCTTCGAAGTACTTTTGAAGATGCTTAAAATTTATTTCAATAACAAAGCATTGATTGTTACAAATCAAAAGAACCAGGAAGTGGAAGCATTAAAAGCAAATCCAAATCACCTTTTCGTAGATGATTTTAACGAAAATGAAGTCTCTTTTATCATTGAAAAAATGGAAGATGGTGCAGAAGGCGGCATTATAGAAAATACGCCGGAAATGGTGGTTTTAAATGCGTTAAAACAACATCTGACATTGGTACAGGCTGCCGGTGGTTTAGTTACCACGCCTAACCAAAATGTACTGCTCATTTTCCGTCGTGGCAAGTGGGACCTTCCAAAAGGCAAACTGGACGATGGAGAAGCACTGGATGTATGTGCTGTTCGGGAAGTAGAGGAAGAAACGGGGCTTTCAAATATTCATCTTAAAGAAAAATTGCTGGTGACTTATCATACTTATTACGAAAAAGGTGTACATATTTTAAAAGAAACGCATTGGTATTTAATGAGTGTGCAAAACGAGCAGGAATTAATACCACAAACCGACGAGGATATTGAAAAATGCGAATGGATTTCTTTTGAAAACTTAAATACTTACATGCAGAATACACATCCTTCGATTATTGATGTAGTAAACAAAGCGAAAGAAATACTTCACAAATAAATCTTACTTGCTGTTAGCCTGGACAGATTTTAAAACAACTTCCGGGACAAATTGTGATACATCGCCGTAATTGCGGATAACATCCCTAACGAGTGTTGAGGCAACAGAAGTGTATTGGGGAAGGCAGGTTAAAAAGAAGGTTTCAACATTTTCATCCAGCGTTCTGTTCATGTCGGCAATGGCTTTTTCGTATTCAAAATCGTTTACATAACGTATACCCCGCAGCACATAGTTTGCATTTATTTTTTTACAGCAATCCACGGTCAAACCTTCGTAAACAATAACATCAACCTTTGGTTCATCTTTAAAAATTTCATTGAACCAACTTTTTCTTTGCTCCGCTGTAAACATGGGCTCTTTATTAACGTTAACGCCTATCCCAATATAAAATTTATCAAACAGCGGCAATGCTCTTTCAACAATATTTATGTGTCCAAATGTTACAGGATCAAATGTGCCAGGGAAAAGACAAATACGTTGCTTCATGAAAAAAGTTGATTAAGAATTTTGGTTTGAAAGCAGGTACAATACAGCCATCCTAACAGCCACCCCATTTTCTACCTGTTGTAAAATAATTGACTGGTTACCATCTGCTACATCACTGTCCAACTCCACACCCCTGTTTATGGGTCCCGGGTGCATAATGACAATTTCTTTTGGTAAACTTTCTAATAATTTTTTATTAATGCCGTAGGCAAGATTATATTCCCGTAAGGAAGAAAACAAAACCTGGTTCTGGCGTTCGAGCTGAATGCGTAAAACATTGGCAACATCACACCACTCCAGTGCTTTTTTCAAATTGTATTCTACCCGTATTCCAAATGCTTCCTGCATGTATTGTGGAATGAGCGTGGGTGGGCCGCATACAATTACTTCGGCACCCATTTTTTTCAATAAATAAATATTGCTTTGTGCCACACGACTGTGCATAATGTCGCCGATCAAAGCAACTTTAACCCCTTCCAGTCGGCCAAATTTTTCTTTAATGGATAATGCATCAAGTAAAGCCTGCGTGGGATGTTCATTTACACCATCGCCTGCATTAATTATGGCGGCAGGAATATGTTTGGCTAAAAAATGGGGGGCACCACTAGCACTATGCCGCATCACCACCATATCCACTTTCATGGATAAAATATTATTAACGGTATCCAGCAATGTTTCGCCTTTTGACACCGAGGAACCTGATGAACTAAAATTGATTGTGTCTGCAGACAAACGTTTTTCTGCCAGTTCAAACGATATTCTTGTACGGGTAGAATTTTCGTAGAAAAGATTTACGATGGTTACATCACGCAACGAAGGGACCTTTTTTATTGGTCGTTGCAATATCTCTTTAAAATTTTGTGCTGTCTGTAAAATAAGATCAATATCCTGCGGTAACAGATCTTTTATACCAAGAAGGTGTTTAGAAGAAAGCGCCATTAATGTTCAAAGATAATGGGAAAGTAGTTTCTTGATTCCGTTTCTTATTTTATGTATGAATGAAACTATAAAAGATTAAGAAGCCACAACATCTGTATCATCCATTAAAACAACTTCTTCTTTTCCGGGTTGCCACAATACTTTTACTTTTTGCGAAATGATTGAATCGATGGATTTACCTACATAATCGGGTTGAATTGGAAGTTGGCGGCTATAACGCCGGTCGATCAAAACCAATAATTCAACTTTATCAGGTCTTCCAAAATCCATTAACGCATCCAATGCGGCCCTGATCGTTCGGCCCGTATAAAGTACATCATCAATTAACACAACTTTTTTTCCTTCGATGGAAAAATTAATTTCCGTTTTATTGGGAATGTGCATTTCTTTCCGCAAATCATCCCGATAAAATGTGATGTCGAGCTTCCCATAATTAAGGTTCAGGTCGCCGGTTTCGATTTTTACTTCTTCAACAAGTTTGTCCGATAAAAAAATACCACGCGGCTGAATGCCAATTAATGCAGTGTTTTTGAAGTTTACATGGTGTTCAATTAACTGGTTAGCTAACCTTTTAATTGTTAACGATATCTGCTGCTGATTTAAAAGAGATTTCAAACAAAGTGAATTTGCAATAAAAATAGCACAATCATGTTTCACCTTGTTAGAAATGAAAATTCTTTCATCAGAGAACATTTTATTTGAATGTAGACTATAAAGAAAACTTGAAATATTTTGATAGAAAGCGCATAAAAAAAGACCTCACGAGGAGGTCGTTTTTTTATAAATGTTCAAAAACAATTATTTGTTTGCACCAAAATGGTAAACAAGACCAATACTAAGAACTCTGTTCTTATATTTTGCTTCGTCTGTATCGTTACCTGCAACACCTTCAAATACATTTGAGAAGCCCATCGCATAACGTGCATTAACACCTAACCCTACACGAGATAAATAACCAAGACCTAAAGCACCACCAAAGTCTGTTTTCTTGAAAAGATCTTTAATGTCTTCATCATCAGTCTCATCTTTAGCAGTCAATAAAAAACCAATTTGAGGACCTACTTCTGCAAAAAATCCACCATCAGTTTGTACCTGAAGCATCAAAGGCACATTCAAATAATGTAAGTCAAGCTCAGTATTCTCAGTCGTTGTTCCAGGTAATGGAGCATTTGATTGTTGAAACTGAATTTTGCTACCCTGGCGGCTATAAACTACTTCTGGTTGAAAACGTAACACGCCACCTAATGGAATATTTGCAAAAACTCCTGCGTTAAAAGAGGTTTTATTGTTAGTTTCAAGTGGGTTGCTTTGTGAGTCGTCATCAATCTCAAGTGTAGCCAGGTTAACGCCACCCTTTAAACCAAAACGAGGAGTTACAGACATTTCTGTTCTAAGCGTTGGTGTTGATGGAGTTGTTCCGATCGGACGATCTTGCGCATTTACCGACGCGGCGGCTACAAACATTAGCGCTAATAAACTGATTTTTTTCATAAAGTTATTTTTTCGTTATCCCCTATGCAAATAAAAGGCCGCAGTTGCGCGGCCCGTTAAAAATTTTAATCTAAAAAGGTTTTTATCTTGATTTTGCTTTGTGTGCCTGGTCAAACATATAAAATAATCCAACCTGGAAAACTCTATTTGTAAGTTTATTAGAACCAGCTTCATTTATATCCGTCAAGCCTAAATTATATCGGGCATCAACGCCAAAGCCAGAATAACTTAAATAACCTGCTCCAAATGTCCACGAAACATCAGTTTTCTTCAGGTCATCTTTAAGATCTACATTACCCGGGTCGATTTCTCCATCCGCTAATAAACCTATTTGGGGTCCGGTTTGTAAACGAAATCCATTGTCGAACATATACTGCACATTTACAGGAATGTTTACATAATGCAATTTCCATTTTACATCACGATCATTATCTTCCAATCCCTGACCTGAATACATAATTTCGGGTTGCAATGCCCACTTCGGCGCTAAGTGAATATGGGCCAATAGACCTGCGTGTGGTGCTAACCGTGAGTCAAAATTATTATCACCTTCAACACTAATGTTTGCAACATTAAGCCCCGCTTTAATTCCCAACTTTACATCTGTTTGTGCAAATACTGCAGTACTAAAAACAGCACATGCAAATAATAAACTAATCTTTTTCATAATGATACCATTTGATGGCATCTATGCAAATTAAAGGCCGTATTGATATTTTGGTCTGCACCAAAGAGTAAAATCGTGTGCAATAAAAAAAGGGCTGATATATACCAACCCTTTTTGTAATCATAAATTGTTCATTATTTACGTGCAGAAGCACCACCACCAAAGGTGTAAAAAACACCAACCTGGATAGTATTTGCTTTAGTTTTGAAATCTCCCTCTGACTCTTTTGCAATATTGCTAAGACCTAGATTATATCTGGCGTTTACACCAAAACCAGAAGTCATTTTATAACCAAGACCTATAGCCCAAGAAATGTTGACAGTTTCCATTTGATCTTTAACATCGATTTCCACATCGCCAAGTTCAGCATCAGCGCTCATTAAAAATCCAACCTGCGGTCCTGTTTCAGCAATAAAGCCTGATGCATTATATTGAAGTAATAAAGGCACGTTAATGTAATTCATTTTGAGTTTGTAATCTTCACCATCTTGTTCATCTTCACCACCTTCCATTGAAAAAACCAACTCAGGCTGAAAACTAAACATTGAAGAAACGGGAATGTTTGCCAAACCGCCAATGTTCAAACCAACTTTTGTATCCGTATTATCATCTTCACCATCGCCAGAATACTTAAGACTTGAAAAATTAGCACCTGCTTTAACGCCAAATGTTGCTTGCGCATTTACTGCCAAAGCTGATACAGCCATTGCAGCAACTAAGAAGATCTTTCTCATAATTATTGTTTTGTTTGTTTGTTTGCTAATCAATAATGATCGCGCCGCAAAGTTGTTGATTGTACAGGAAGAATCAAAGTTTTAAGGAGATTTTCTTTTAAAATCACATGAAAACCACATCATTAGGAATAGGAATTTTACGGTATTTGAATTAGACAAACTTTTAAATAATTATATTGCCATTCATAAAAAAAGCCGGTTTTAAAAACCGGCTTAAAAAAAATAAGATGCATTAAATTCCTTCGCTTTCGCCACGTAAAAACGGGTAGCTATAATCGGTTGGTGGTACAAATGTTTCTTTAATTGTTCGTGCACTTAACCAGCGATACAAATTAATCATCGATCCTGCTTTATCATTTGTTCCGGATGCTCTGGCGCCACCAAAAGGTTGTTGCCCAACTACAGCACCAGTTGGCTTATCATTAATGTAAAAGTTTCCAGCTGCGTTGCGCAACTTATGAACAGCTAATTCAACAGCATAACGGTCTTGCGCTATTACCGCACCAGTCAAGGCATATGGAGAAGTTGTATCAACAAGTTCAAGGGCTGCCTCGTAATTGTTTTCATCATAAATATAAATGGTAAGTACCGGTCCAAAGATCTCTTCGCACATGGTAACATACTTGGGATCTTTCGTTTCTATAATGGTAGGATGTATAAACCAACCTTTGGATTTGTCATAAGTTCCACCAACTAAAATTGATGAATCATTATTTTGTTTTACATCATCGATGTATTTCGCAATACGGTCAAAACTTTTTTCATCAATTACTGCCGCAACAAAATTTCCAAAGTCCTCAACAGAACCTTGCTTAAAAGAATTGACACCATCAACCAATAATTTTTTTACTTCATCGGCGATGTTGGATGGAATATAAGCCCTGGAAGCCGCGGAACATTTTTGTCCCTGGTATTCAAAAGCACCACGCAATAAAGCGGTGGCAACAACTTTGGGATCGGCTGTTTTGTGTGCAATGACAAAATCTTTACCACCCGTTTCGCCCACAATTCTTGGATAACTTTTATAATTGGCAACATTCTCTCCTATCGTCTTCCACATACCGTTAAAAACACCTGTTGACCCGGTGAAATGCACGCCAGCAAAGTCTCTGTGTCCCAAACAAATTTTCCCTATTGTAGGTCCATCTACATAAATTAAATTGATGACACCATCAGGAAGACCTGCTTCTCTTAAAACCCGCATAAACATTTGCGCTGAATAAATTTGAGTGTTAGCCGGTTTCCAAACAACTACATTACCACACATGGCTGCAGATGTTGGAAGATTACCACCAATAGCAGTAAAATTAAATGGTGTAATGGCTAATACAAATCCTTCTAAAGGACGCCACTCTAAGCGGTTGTGCATACCCGTTGCACTAATTGGTTGTTGCTTATAAATTTCTCCTAAAAAATGTACATTGAAACGTAAGAAATCAATCAATTCGCAGGCAGCGTCAATTTCGGCCTGGTAAACAGTTTTGCTTTGACCAAGCATGGTTGTACCATTAATATGATAACGGTACTTTGTTGCTAATAAATCAGCAGCACGCAAAAATATATTGGCCCTGTTTTCCCAGCTCATATCGCTCCAGGCTTGTCTTGCAGCTAAAGCCGCATCAATAGCAGCATGTACATGGCTTTCGTCACCTGCATGAAAATGACCAAGTGTATGTGCCGTTTCATGCGGTGGATGAATGTCCTGGGTTTTACCGGTGCGTATTTCTTTGCCACCGATATACATAGGTATATCAGCTTGCTCATTTTTTAATTCCGCCAAAGTTTTTTTCAACGCAGCTCTTTCCGGTGAACCGGGTGCATAATTTAAAACAGGTTCATTTACTGGTAATGGGTATGAAAAATATCCTAAACTCATATGATTGATTTGGAGATAAATTATTTGATTAACTAATTAAACCATTTGGTTTTTGTGTGCTGAATAAAGAACTTAAAGTACAAGAGTGCGACGCAAGTAAAGCTTAATAGCAGCCATTAGCTGGCTACATTATCTTCCTTTTCCATCATCAGGTACGCTTTAATAAATCCATCGAGTTCGCCATCCATTACAGGACCAACATTCCCAACTTCATAATCGGTACGATGGTCTTTGATCATTTTATAAGGATGGAAAACATAACTGCGGATTTGCGAACCCCACTCAATTTTTTTCTTGGTTGAATTGGTCGCATCTTTTACGGCCTGGCGTTTCCGTAACTCCTCTTCGTACAAACGGCTTTTAAGCATTTGCATGGCAAGTTCGCGGTTACCCAACTGGCTCCTGTCTTGCTGGCAAACTACAACGATACCGGTTGGTATGTGTGTTAACTGCACCTTGGTTTCCACCTTATTTACATTTTGTCCGCCGGCGCCACCACTGCGTGAAGTTTCCATTTTAACATCAGCTTCTTTCACCTCGATATTAATGGTATCATCCACTAAGGGGTAGACAAAAACAGAAACAAAAGAGGTATGTCTGCGTGCATTTGCATCGAACGGAGATATGCGCACAAGACGATGCACACCGCTTTCGGCTTTTAAAAAACCGTAAGCAAATGGCCCGTCAAACTGGAACGTACAAGTTTTAATACCTGCACCATCGCCGGGTTGCCAATCCATTTCAGTTACTTTCCAGCCTTGCTTTTCGCCATACATGCGGTACATACGTGCAAGCATTTCGGCCCAGTCCTGGCTTTCGGTACCACCGGCACCGGAGTTGATCTGCACTACCGCTGGTAGTTCATCTTCCGGCTCATTTAATGTGCTTTTAAATTCGGCTTCTTCAATTTGCTGTAAGGCATTTTGGTAGGCAGCTTTTACATCTTCTTCGGAACCTTCACCTTCTTTCCAGAATTCAAAAAGCACAGCAAAATCCTCTACGGAGGCTTCCACCTGGTCGTAAAGGTCTACCCAAAATTCGTTCAGCTTAATTCCTTTTAAAATGGAAGTAGCACGTTGGTTATCATCCCAAAATCCTGGAGAAAGAGAAAGTTGTTTATCGTTGGCTATTTTCTGACTTCGTTGTTCGACGTCAAAGAAACCTCCTCAAGACAGCCACACGGTCCCTCATATCTTTAATTTGTTCTATTGTCATAGCGGGCGAAGATAAGTTAGATAGCTTAATAGAAAAGTCAAAATTCAAATGGTGGTTATTCAAAAATAAAAACCGCCTCAATTTTGAGACGGTCTTTAGAAAATTTTTTCTTTCTATTAAAATAATCGCCTGGTATCAACAGTACCTTTAAAAGCAGGTTGATCTAAAATAATATTGCCTGCTTTTACTTCTGGTTTTTCAACATATGGTTGATCAATAGTAGAAATGGCACGGAAAGTACCGGAATTTAAATATTTGATTACTGATGCAAAACTGGCCTCATTTACATCACCCCAATCTTTATCCAAACCATCTGCTACTGTATGGTTCAATGAAAGTCCATCGAAATAATTTCCTTCGCCATTTTTATTGGTGCTGCGAAATGAAACCGGGAAAATATACCAGCTGCCAACCGGGATTGGAAAAAAGCCTACGGGCTTGCCATAAGTTTTGTTTGGACCAACCAGCAAAACATTCATGTATGGCTTTAAATTATTGATCAAAAGTTCGCTTGCAGATGCAGTGCTTTTGCTCACAATAAAAAACACACGGTCAACATTTAATGTTCCTTGTTTTAAGAAAGTAGAAACCTCGTTATACTGGGTGTATTTATCATTGAATTGCTGTTTCATCATCACGCTTCCGTTTGCAGATGCATTGATAATATAATTCGCAAGCTTTTCCTGCACATTTACATATCCACCACCGTTATAGCGAAGGTCAATAGCCAATTGAGTTACACCTGCTGCTGCAAACGAACTAAAAACACGGCTAAAGTCATTATAGATTTGGGTTGTATCGCCCAGGAAAGAATTAAAAACCATGTACCCTAATTTGCCCTTTGCTGTATTATAAATGGAATCGAAATATACAGGGTGTTCCTGGTAAGCAGAAGCAGTGAGCATAATATCTAAAGCGCTATTATCGGGTTTTTGAAAAGTAAAATTGGTACTTGTACTTTCAAAAACAGCTTTTATCACCATTTCCGTATTACTGGTAGAAATGTTTGAATTATTATTGATCTTGGTTATCTGCCAGCCTCTTTTTATTCCCGCTTTTCCGGCTGGTGAATTTTCTTCAACAGACTTTACACGCAAATCGTTTGAAGATTGAAAGAAAACAGAAATACCAAAATCACCTGAAACACCAGAACTCATTTTATCCCATTCGGCTTGTGGCACCGCAAAACTCCA
>JAKFCI010000523.1:0-1661 GCA_036676725.1 Chitinophagaceae bacterium | reverse complement strand
ATTCAGGGCTGCTTCACTCACCAAAATGTTTACTTCTACACTAGTGCTACAACTGGTACAGGAAAAGAAGATCAAACTATCAGACCCGGTTTCAAAATACGTTACGCGTTTGGCCCACGGCGAAAAGATCACCATCAAAAATTTATTGAGCCATACTTCCGGCATTCGCGGCACTACACCCCCATCAGCAACTTCGCTTACGCATATGGTGGAAGGATTTAAGCCGGACTCACTTGCATTTAAGCCCGGCGAAAAGTTCGAGTACAATAATTTTAATTATTTTTTATTGAGTTACATCGCTGAAAAATTGACCCGCACTCCTTTTACCCTTCTATTGAAAAATAAAGTATTGACCAAAGCCGGCATGCACCACTCAGGCATTGATTTCGAAGGCCGCAAATCAACAAATAAAGCAAAAGGTTATGTAACCAATCCCAATACACAACTCTGGGTAGAAACAGATAACAAAGAAAAGGTAGAACTTGCCTCCGGTGCAGGTGCACTTTATACTACAACAAGCGATCTTTATAAATGGGCGCAGGCAACTTGTAAGCAACAACTGCTTTCAAAAGAAATGTATCGCCTTGCATTTACACCCGTGCAACCGGGCTATGGACTGGGCTGGATCGTTGGCGAAGAATATGGCCATTATAAAATTGGGCATACAGGATCTATCCCCGGTTTTATTGCCGATTTTATCCTGTTTCCAAAAGACAGCATCACCATCATCTTCCTTTCCAACTACCAGGACCTGAATGGAAAACAATTGGAAAAAGACCTGGTATCGCTGGTGTTGGGCAAGCCATACGAACTGCCCAAACAAAAAAAAGAGATCGTACTAACGGTAGACAGTTTAAAAACCTACATAGGTATTTACGAGCTGGCGCCCAACATGCAGATGAACGTGTTTCTTGAAAATGGAAAACTAAAAGTGATTGCCCCGGGCGGCGACCAGGTAGAACTAACGGCGGAAGGTGCGGACCAGTTTTTTTTAAAAGGCCCTGAAATAGAAATTAAATTTCTTCGGGAAAACGGTGCGGTGGTTTCCATGTTTGTGAACATGCAGGGCGGGCAGCTTTTTAAAAAGATCAAGTAAAGGCTTAACTATTTTTATTTTTTATAACGCATTCAGTATCATTAAAAGTTCAAAATTGGATTAACGAACTTTAGTTCGCATATTTACGAGTTAGCGGCAACAGTAATGAAAGTCTCGTCCTAAAATAGGTTGACTAAAATTTCAACAAAATTGGTCAGCAATGAACACACAAAAATCTACCCTACTGAAGAAAGAATGCAGGCAAGTCAACTTTGACTTCGAACTTTCCGTCATTGACGAAACCAACAATTGTATAAATTCGACCAACTACGCTTCAAGAAAGTATAAATTTTTGAAACTGGTAATTGAACACTTTATTAATCGGAAAGTATAAAATACGAACCTACCTTATTTCTTTTGTTCTAATACCCTCAACCTTAAGTTTTATTCCTTGTTTTCTAATCTTTTCTCAAACGTTTAAAATTCTAATTATAAAATAAGCTAAGACTTTATTTCAGTTTGCTTCTTCTTAGCCAGTTTAAGTCGTTCTGCAACGTTGTAGCTTTTGGGACTTAGATGTAAAGCCTTTTCAAAATTAGCGATAGCGAGTTCCATTTTTCCGGCT
>JAKFCI010000522.1:0-3427 GCA_036676725.1 Chitinophagaceae bacterium | reverse complement strand
AAATGCAACACAGGTTGTTCCAGGTTTTGATATTGCAGAACAAGTTGGTAAAGTAACTTCAGATGGTTTTATCGGTGCAGGTCAATCTGCGCACCTTAACCCAGGTTTTGTTGCTACTAAACCAAATCCTTTTTACCGTGCTTATGTTACCAACGAAGCTGGTACTACAAGTCAGCGTGATCATATTCGTGCTAATGAATATGCTTTAGAATATTATCGATACAATGGCGATCCAAGAATCAATCGCTTTTTTGTATCTCCTTCAGGTACTACTGCAGGTCAAAAAGGAATTACTTTTGGTACACCTTCAGGTGATGAAGATTTAATTGGATCTAATCTATCCACAGTTAGAGCTCCTGGTTATTTACCAACAGGTGCTACTTCCCGTGCATGGATTTTGACAAGTGTTGAAAGTTTATTTCTCCAGGCAGAAGCTGTTGAGCGTGGCGTTATTCCAGGAACAGCTAAAGATTTATTAACAGCAGCTGTTAGAGAATCATTTGTTTGGTTGGGATTAACTGCTGCTCAAGCTGATACGTATATTACTAATAATGAATCATACCCTGATGTTGATTATGATGCAGAAGGCGGCGGTTTATTTACCATCCTTTCTCAAAAATGGTTTGCAATGAATGGCATTGCTGCATACGAAGTTTGGACTGATTACAGGAGAACTGATTATGTTTTAGGCGTTCCAGTTGGATTTGATCCAGGACCTCCGATTTCAGTAGATCCTGCAAACACTTCAACTAAAATTCCTGTTCGTTTGTTGTATCCTCAAAATGAGTTTAACTACAACGCAGCTAACGTGGCTGCAGAAGGAACAGTTAATGTGTTTACCAGCAAGATATTCTGGGATTTGAATTAATCACGTGAAAAAAATTACAATGAAAAAATTATCATTATTATTTATTCTTTTTGCTTCGTTATTTGTAACGAACACAGGCTGCTTAAAAGATAAAGATTTTGAAGACCAGAAATATGGTACTCAAATCAAAGAAATCAAAGCAGTTGCTTTTCCACAAGCGCCTAAAAGCCCGGTAACAGTGGGTATTACCGGCCAGGCTGATCCATTAACCGTTGACGGACCTTTTATTACTATTGAAGGATCTGGTGTGGCTAATGCTGATGTTAAATTAAAATTAGAATTCACTGATGCAGCAGTTACGGCAAAGGGTTTAACTCCATTGCCTGCAGGTAGCTATAGTTTAAATACTATGGAGCCAACCATTAAAGCTGGTGAGTCTTTCACCCGCGAATTAAAAATCACCATTAATAATTCTGATGCACTAGATCCAAATGTCAAATACGGTGTTGGAATCAAGATTGCATCTGTTGATGGTGGTTATAATATTCCTGCAAATTCTGGTGTTGTCGTTATTGGTTTTGCAATTAAAAACAAATACGACGGGGTTTACAGGTTGCAAGGTTATCATAACAGGACTCCTTATACCTTTCCGTATGATACTGAAATCCATTTAATAACGAACGGTCCAAATGAAGTTTACTTCTACTGGCCAGAAGTTAAATCAATTGGTCACCCTATTGGCGTAGGACCAGGTTCAATGAGTTGGTATGGTGATGCAATTGCCCCTTCGATTATTTTCGATCCCGCTACAGATTTAGTTGTTGATGTTTACAACCAAACTCCTGGAACCGTAATTACTATGTTTACAGGAGCAGGCAGCAGGCTTAGTAAATTCGATCCTGCTACAAGATCAATTACTGTGGATTGGAATTATGCTAATAATCCATTACGTGCATTCTTCGATGATCTTACTTACATTGGTCCAAGACCATAAGTAAATAAATTTTAAAAGGGCTGCAAAAACTGCAGCCCTTTTTTTATGCTTGAAATGAGTGTCATTCAATTTAAATGCAATAACTTTTTTATATATTTCCGTTCTTATTTTAACCAAAACACAATGAAGATTAAAATTATTTTTTCTGTACTATTAATATTAGGTGGCCAATTGATAAAAGCGCAACAGTCCTCTTATTTTGATGCAGCACAGGCCTACAACCGCCTGCTGATTGAAAAGAATAACGGAACTTATGTGCGCATTAATAATTATAAAGTTATCGGCACGCCATACTTGTTTGGAGAAAAAAATAACGGCGACTTATATGCTAAAGGAGAAAATGCACAAAATATTTTAATCAGCTATAATTCTTATAATAACGAGGTTGCATTTTACCCAATCGGCAACTCGGCAAATGCACTAATTAAAGATGCAGAACAGGTTGACTCTTTTGTATTAAAACCTAATGGCAGTGCGGGTATTGTTGAAAATGCAAAATTCATTTCAAGTGAAGCCCTGGGTGCAAAGGACAAAACCTTTTATCTTTTGATGCATGAGGGCCAGGATTTTAATTTGTATAAAAAATACAAATCAAGCCTGGGCATTGTTTCTACCAATTATGTTCAATCGGAGTTAAGGCAATTTGATTTGACCTATGAGTATTATTATATGAATAATAAAACAAAACAACTTAAAAAACTAAAGCCTTCAAATAATGCAGTTTTAAAAGAGTTTAAAGATGTAAAAGATATTTCTTCTTTTTTAAATGAAAATAATATAACTGCTAATCCAGACATAGTTTTAAAAGCGATATTTGCGTCTTTAAATAACAAATAATCATGCAGGAGCAGCAACAACCGAATGGCATCAATATAGAAATTTCCGAAGAAATAGCAGAAGGCAGTTATGCAAACCTTGCAATCATCACCCACTCACATGCCGAATTTGTCATTGATTTTGTGAACGTCATGCCCGGTACTCCAAAAAGTAAGGTCAAGTCCAGAATCATATTTACACCCCAACATGCCAAAAGGTTTATGAAGGCACTCATTGAAAACGTGCAGCGCTACGAAGCCTCCAACGGCGAAATTAAAGACCTGGAAGAAGTGCAAATACCCCTGAATTTTGGAGGTCCTGCCGCCCAGGCATAGTTTAGACTTTAGGAAATTCCTTTCCCTCCACAATTTACATTGATCAACCTTCCATCGAAGCCACATTTTCGTGGTCATTACCGCCTGTTCTAAAGGAAATTTTACATTTTTCATGTCTGCGGCATGGCATACCTGGATTTTTGGAATTCTCGTCAATTTAAAAGGTGCCTTCAAATATTTTAAAAATAAATCTTGCATTTATTAATATTGCATATTACATTCGGTGTCCATATCTCTTGAATTTTTTAAAAAAAATTCTATTAACGTGTAAAATTTCTTTTGGAACAGGCGGTAATTGCACGAAAATGTAGCTTCGATGGAAGGTTGATCAAAGTGAAATTGTATGGGAAAGTAAACTCCTTAAAGTCAAATTATGCCTGGGCGGCAGGACCTCCAAAGTTTAAGGGTATTTGCACTTCCTCCAGGTCTTTAATTTCGTCGTTGGAAGCTTCGTAGCGCTGCACGTTTTCTATA
>JAKFCI010000521.1:0-3770 GCA_036676725.1 Chitinophagaceae bacterium | reverse complement strand
GGCTCCTCGACTTCCGGCACTTTCAAAAAATCCAACGAAGGTTGGTCATGTAAAAATTGTTCAAAAGAAAGGGGGTCGTAATGAAAGATGATTGCTTTTTGATACTGCGCATTATATGCTTCTGTGTTCGGCTGCAGTTTTCTTAATAGTAAAAATTGTGCAGGAGCAAAATAGGGGTATTGCCGGGACAACTTTTCTAATTCTTCTTCTTTTGTCTCTGCTAATTGTTTTTGCAAAATATCTTGTGCCAATGCATTGAACCGATCAACCATACCACCAAATTAACCAATGTTACCAATTTGAAAAAAGCCTTGTAAAAATATCGTCCGATAAACTTTTTATCATTTCATCCAGCAATTCTGCTTCCGCCGTTTGTTGCGATTTTGTCGCACTAAATTCAAATCCACGGCTCACATCAAATTCAAGTTTTTCGTTTGACAACTGGTTGTTCAATATAATATGAACTGAAACAGTAAGCCTGTTTGAAACTTCTTGCTTGTTTGCAATACCCGAAGTCGTAATTACATAATCTCTTATTTCGCCGGTAATGTCATAATGCGCATCATCGTTCGTAGTTTGTGTAAGTCTTGTCTGGCTAATAATTTTTCGTCTAACGCCTTCGGTTAGTTGCGGACTTAATTGTGGATTAACATACGTAGCCTTGTTTTCAATGTAATTGATACGAACTGTTTTTATACTGTCTGGTATCGACACATCTCTAAAGCTATATACACCGCAACCGCTTGTAAAGCCTGCGGCAGCAACAATTACAGCTAAAATAATGGAGAAATAAATTTTTTTTGTCACCTGCATTTGTACTTCTATTAAGCTTTTGTTGTGTCACTCACTTGTACACCTTGTAATTCTATTCAGCTGTTTCCATTTGTAAAAGCAACTACGTATACAATCGATTTAAATCTTTCAAAATCATCATTCATCAATGTCGTATTCTTTTAATTTCCGGTATAATGTGCGTTCGCTAATTCCCAGGTCCGAAGCAGCATCTTTACGTTTCCCTTTATGTTTTTTTAATGCCTTTATAATTAATTCTTTCTCCTTATCCATAATATTCAAACTTTCTTCCACCTCAATGTGGTCATGAATATCATTGTGCATTACCACCGATTGAACGGGCTGCGTATTACCACCATGTGGAACCATCATTTGGTGGGCATCGGCAGTTTGCAGTTCTTTGATGTCGGCCATAAAAGACGGATTTTGCGCCGCAATAGAAGGATTTTGCAAAACTTCTAAAAACATTTTTTTCAATTCCGTAACATCCCGTTTCATATCAAAAAACAGTTTGTATAAAATTTCTCTTTCGTTGCTAAACTCATGCCCTGTTTGCCCGGCCTGGCTGGCCAAAACCGGCAAACGATTTCCATTTTCCGGCAAGAAACGAGATAATTCAGCTAAGGAAACTTGTTTGTCAGTAGCCAGGACAGATATCTGTTCTGCCATATTTTTTAGCTCACGAATATTGCCCGGCCAAGAATAATTTACCAGCCTTTCACGTGCTGCTTCTTCTAGTTGAACCGGTGTTGTTTTATATCTTTCTGCAAAGTCAATTACAAACTTTCTAAATAAAAGTGGAATGTCTTCTTTCCTGTCTCGCAGCGCCGGAACCCTTATGGGTACTGTGTTTAACCGGTAGTAAAGGTCCTCTCTAAATTTATTCTGATGTACTCTTTCCAACAAATCCCTATTGGTAGCGGCAATAACACGGACATCAGTTTTTTGCACTTTTGAAGAACCGACTCGGATAAATTCACCCGATTCCAAAACGCGTAATAGACGTGCTTGTGTGCCCAAAGGCATTTCGCCAATTTCATCTAAAAATATGGTTCCGCCATTCACGGTTTCAAAATATCCTTTGCGGCTATCAACAGCGCCTGTAAAGCTTCCTTTTTCGTGACCAAATAATTCCGAATCAATGGTTCCTTCCGGGATGGCACCGCAGTTAACTGCAATAAACGGGTTGTGTTTGCGTGCTGAAAGCGAATGAATGATATGCGAGAATGCTTCTTTACCAACCCCACTCTCGCCTGCAATTAATACGGTTAAGTCGGTATTTGCTACCTGCGCAGCAACTTGCAACGCATAGTTTAAAGCCGGGGAAGTTCCAATAATGCCAAACCTGTTCTTAATACTTTGTAGATCCATCTTAGTGATTAACAATTTCGCCAATTAATGTTGCCTGTGTGCAACCTGTAACATGTACCATTACATAATCTCCGGGCTTTAATGCAGCATTTCCTTTTTCAAAAACAATCACTTTATTCTGGCTGCTTCTTCCCATCCATTGTGCATCTGATTTTTTTGAAGAAGCCTCTATCAACACTTCAAAGGTTTTGCCCAGGTCATTAATATTACTTTGGTGTGAGAGCTTTCCCTGCAAATCAACAATTTCCTGTAGTCGTCTTTTCTTGGTGATTAAAGGAACATCATCTTCATAACGGCGTTGCGCTAATGTGCCGGGCCTTTCCGAATAAAAGAACATGTAGCTCATTTCATATTTAGCATATTGCATGATGTTCAAAGTATCCTGGTGGTCTTCTTCAGTTTCTGTGCAGAAGCCCGAAATGATATCAGAACTTATGGCGCATTCGGGCATAATTTCTTTAATACGGTCAATTTTTGCCATATACCATTCACGTGAATAGTTCCTGTTCATTAATCCTAATACACGGGTAGAACCGCTTTGTACCGGCAAATGAATGTATTTACAAATGTTTGGGTATTTGGCCATTGTATGCAATACATCATCCGTTATATCTTTTGGATGCGACGTAGAAAAGCGTACTCTTAATTTAGGCGCAATTAGCGCAACCAGTTCAAGCAAATTTGCAAAAGTTACTGGTTTGCCATCAGCCTCAGGCGTGTAATAATAACTATCAACGTTTTGCCCAAGCAAGGTTACTTCTTTAAAACCCTGTTCGTATAGGTCGTTACATTCTCTTAATATACTTACTGCATCCCGGCTGCGTTCGCGGCCGCGGGTAAAAGGCACAACGCAAAAAGCACACATGTTGTTACAGCCACGCATAATGCTTACAAAGGCCGTTATACCATTGCTGTTTAACCGAACAGGCGCAATGTCAGAATAGGTTTCATCGCGGCTAAGCAATACGTTTACACCCTTTTGCCCGCCGTCGGCTTCTACTATTAAAGCCGGCAAAGTTCTATAAGCATCGGGACCGACAACGAGGTCTACCAATCTTTCTTCCTCTAATAATTTTGCTTTTAAACGTTCGGCCATACAACCCAGCATGCCCACAAGCATTGCCGGTTTTTTCTTTTTCAGTTTTTTAAATTCTGTCAAACGTTTGCGAACGGTTTGTTCGGCTTTTTCGCGAATGGAACATGTATTTAAAAGAATCAGGTCTGCTTCTTCAACGTTGCGGGTTGCACCAAAGCCTTCTTCCTGCAAAATAGAAGCTACTATTTCGCTATCACTGAAATTCATCTGGCAACCGTAACTTTCTATATAAAAACGGCGTTTGTAAATATTTGGGTCTTCTACGAAAGGCAAAAAAGCTTCCCCTTGCCTTGTTTCATCATGAACTTTTGTAACCAAATCAAACATAATAAAATTGAAAATTGAGGGCAAAGATAAAGATTCTAAAAGCTCTGAGTGACAGTCTGTCATATTTTTAAGAACTTCTTTCATTTATCTTTGGAAGCCCGATGAAATACTTTGTATTAACTGCTTTTTGCTTTATTTCCCTCGCTTTACTTGGCCAATCTAATTCCGCCGGTATTTTAACGGG
>JAKFCI010000520.1:0-6014 GCA_036676725.1 Chitinophagaceae bacterium | reverse complement strand
CCAGGCAGAAAAGTCACTGCCGGGCATGGCTTCCCTGTTTTGTGGAGTATCAATGGTTCCCGGTACAATAACCCAGGTTTGAATGCCCTCATTTTGATAAGTATGATTTAAGGTTTCAGCCAATCGGAATATCAACGATTTTGAAAACGCATAAGCCAGACTGTTACTACCTGCTGTTATATCAAGTCCCGGCCGGGCACCTACTAAAAATATTTTTCCACCACCTTGCTTTTTCATTTGTTGTAAAACCGGCTTCACAATATTGAAGGCAGTAAAAAAATTTAAATTGAATTGGGATAAAAATTCCCCGGTTCCCGTTTCTTCCAAATTACCCATCATAAAGCCGCCAGCAGTACAAATAAGAATATCAATTTCGTTTCCACGTCCTAGAATATCATCTACCAGGTATTGCGTGGTTTCCGCATCCTGCAGATCAACCTCTGCTTCCCAATAATTTTCTGACCGCTGGAACAATGGCCTGCTTTGATGATCAATACCAAAAACCGTATATCCATCCCTGGAAAATTTTTCTGCTATAGCGGTACCCAGGTTTCCGGAAGCGCCGGTGATAATGATGTTTTTTTTCATCTGATTATAATTCTTTGTTTAAAGTTAGCAATGACAAAATGAAAATTCAGTGGTATCAAAGAATTAAATAAATTCATCTAACAAACATTCAAACATGAGCACACTTTTTAGCAAAGAAATAGAAGGAAAAAAATACAACTTTCAGCCTTTTGAAATTCACCAGCAAACAAGTTATCGCGTGGATGTAAAAGATGAGGAAGAAAAACGACACGAATTCAGGATGGAAAGAACAGAGGATGATGAATGGATATTAGATGGTGAAAACCTGCCAGCATGGGTAACCGAAAATAAAGAAGCATTAATCAAAGCCATATCGGAACATGAATAATGCTTTAACCTGATAAATAAAAAAAACCTCATTCGTAAATGAGGCTTTTAATGAATTGTATGGCGGTGTCAACCTGAATATTCGCGTCAGCGAACAAACCTCTCGGCCAGGATACCAGGTTTTTCCCGAAAGGATTAACAGGTAAGATAAAATAAGGACTTTAAAACACAATGAACTGACAAATCGGAATCGAAGTTATAAAAAACTATATATCATTTCCAACCCCAGGGATAATTTTTTGACCAGGATTATGTGCCCAACTTTGCTCCTTTTTCATCCCCATCACGACCTTCCATAAATAATGTTTGTGTAGGATAAGCAAACTCAATTCCTGCATCCATAAATGCCTGGTTAATTTCCAGGTTGATCCTTTGCTGAATATCCATATAGTAGTTGTAATCGCTCGACTCAACGAAATATACAATTTCGAAATTGAGACTAAAATCACCAAAAGACATAAAATGAACACGATCCAGCGTTGTATCTGCAATACCGCTGATGATCTGC
This sequence comes from Chitinophagaceae bacterium, assembly GCA_036676725.1. Taxonomy (GTDB): domain Bacteria; phylum Bacteroidota; class Bacteroidia; order Chitinophagales; family Chitinophagaceae; genus Flavisolibacter. The sequence goes on along the minus strand of JAKFCI010000520.1, from coordinate 4,591 downwards.
GTAATCATTACCGGTATTTGCTTTAACTGGTCCTGCGTAGTTTGATAAGTGACACCTATGGTAAAAGCTATTCTCCTTCTTTGTAATTTTTTATAATTGTGCAACCTCGAATTAGTCAGATCTGTATTGGAGAAAACCAGCTCTTCACCAGAAAGACTTCTTAATCGGGTTGTTTTTAAACCAACATGTTCAACGGTTCCTTTATAATTATCAATGATGATAAAATCGCCGATCTCAAATGGCCGGTCAAAAAAGATCACAAAATAACTGAACATATCCCCCAGTATTTTTTGTACGGCTAAAGCAATGGCAATACCACCAATGCCTAATCCTGCTACCACAGCGGTTACATCATAACCCAAATTATCAAACAGGAAAATTAAACCGATGCACCAAATAATAATGTTAACCACGAGCATGATGCCCCGCATCTGTAACTTTTTGGAGGGTTCCTCCCCTTTCCTGGTTATATATACATTAAGGAAATGTCCAAGCAGTGATGTTATAAGCCTGATAGCAAAAAAAGTAACCAACAATGCTACAATAATATACAGCACTCTTTCCGCCTTGGGCGATAGCCACAAGTAATGCAAACCGGAATAAACAGAGAAAACATACAGAATGGGTAGAATGGATTTCTGAACAAAAACAACAATAAAATCATCAACGGTTGTTTCCGTTTTCTCAGCCCATTTCTTTAATCTTTTTAATACTATGGTCCTGATTATCCTGACAATCAATAATAATAAAAGGATAATCCCTATTGCAATCAGCCATGTTTGTACTGTATTTCCTAAAAAAACATATTGAAGCCATTCTTCCATCATCAATCTTTAAATGATTTATAAATTAAATACAAAGCGGCAAAGATAAAAAATTGCCATTGGGCGGGTATCCATTCTTACAAAATATCCAATGGATTGTTTAATGGTATATGGTTTTTTCAAATTAAGCATCCAGATTTTAACATCAGGATACTTGTGTAAAACAACAAACCCCGCCAATAGCGGGGTTTGAAAAAATTACCAAACAGGTTAAATCTATTTCCTGTTCGATGTTATGCTTAATAATCCATTCCCATTCCACCACCTGGCATTGCAGGAGCAGCAGCAGATTTAGGTTCTAGCTTATCAGCGATTACACATTCTGTAGTTAATAACATACCTGCAATTGATGCGGCATTTTCCAGAGCAATACGGGTTACTTTAGTTGGATCGATAACACCGGCAGCAAACAAATTCTCATACACTTCAGTACGTGCATTGAAGCCATAATCGCCTGTTCCTTCTTTTACTTTTTGTACCACGATGCTACCTTCCATTCCGCAGTTTGCAACGATCTGGCGCAAAGGTTCTTCAATGGCACGCTTTACAATCTGGATACCAGTTGTTTCGTCTTCATTGATTCCTTTCAGATCTTCAATTGCTTTGATTGAACGAATGTAAGAAACACCACCACCAGGAACGATACCTTCTTCAACGGCAGCTCTTGTTGCGTGCAAAGCATCATCCACACGGTCTTTCTTTTCTTTCATTTCAACTTCAGTAGCTGCACCAACATAAAGAACGGCAACACCACCACTTAATTTAGCCAGGCGTTCCTGTAATTTTTCTTTATCGTAATCAGAAGTTGTTGATTCAATTTGTGATTTTATCTGGTTGATGCGGGCTTCAATATCATTTTTTTCACCCTTACCATCAACAACAGTGGTATTATCTTTATTGATTGTTACAGAAGCTGCAGTTCCTAAGTAAGACAGATCAGCATTCTCTAATTTGTAACCCTGCTCTTCGCTGATCACAATACCTTTTGTCAATACCGCGATATCCTGCAACATTTCCTTTCTCCTGTCACCAAAACCTGGTGCTTTTACAGCGGCAACCTTAATGGTTCCACGTAATTTATTCACAACCAGTGTAGCCAAAGCTTCACCTTCCAGGTCTTCAGCAATGATCAATAATGGACGACCGCTTTGAGCAACTTTCTCCAGGATGTGAAGAATGTCTTTCATTGCAGAGATCTTTTTGTCATAGATCAGGATGTATGGATTCTGTAATTCAGCTTCCATTTTTTCACTGTTCGTAACAAAGTATGGAGAAATATAACCGCGGTCGAATTGCATACCTTCAACCACTTCAACAGTAGTATCAGTACCCTTTGCTTCTTCAACAGTAATTACACCTTCTTTACCAACTTTAGTCATTGCTTCTGCAATCAGTTTTCCAATTTCGCTGTCGCTGTTTGCAGAGATGGTAGCAACCTGCTCAATTTTTTCATTGTTGTTACCAACGGTTTGTGACATTCCTTTTAAAGATTCAATCACTTTGATAACAGCTTTGTCAATACCACGCTTCAAATCCATTGGATTTGCACCGGCAGCAACGTTTTTCAAACCTTCACCAATAATAGATTGAGCCAGTACAGTTGCGGTAGTTGTACCGTCACCTGCAATATCCGCGGTTTTAGAAGCAACTTCTTTCACCATTTGCGCACCCATATTCTCAATAGGATCTTCCAGTTCAATTTCTTTAGCTACAGTTACACCATCTTTTGTAACGGAAGGTGATCCGAATTTTTTCTCTAAAACCACGTTTCTGCCTTTTGGTCCAAGCGTTACTTTAACCGCATTGGCCAAAGTATCAACGCCCTTTTTCATCTTATTACGGGCTTCGATGTCGAAGAATATTTGTTTTGCCATCTTTATTAATTTTTAAGTTTTTAATTTTCTGATTTTACAGTTTTTGAACCCGGCAACTGTTCTGCTATGTAGCTTTAGTTGCGTCGCACTCTTGTGCTTCCTGTAATACTATTCAACAAATGGGGTTAAACGATCGCTAAGATGTCGCTTTCTCTCATGATCAACAGGTCATCACCCTCAATCTGGATCTCCGTTCCGGCATATTTACCGTATAAAACAGTATCGCCTACTTTCACTGTAACCGGCTCATCTTTTTTACCAGGACCAGCGGCAACAACAGTTCCACGTTGAGGTTTTTCTTTAGCGGTATCAGGAATAATAATACCACCGGCAGTTTTTTCTTCAGCTTTTGCTGGTTTCACAATTACCCTGTCATGTAAAGGGGTAACGTTTAAATTGTTAGCCATACTTGTATTGATTTTGAGTTTAAATTTTTAAGAAACCCGAATTGTTTCTGAACCTCGGGCGGCAAATGTAAACGAATTTCGTACCAATGCCCATATTAAAGCCATTATTACAGGTATAGTTTAAACATGGCAGAGGATGCATTTAAGAAACCAATAACGCGACTTTAAAAGTGACAATTTTGCATTAATTGTTAATCTCAGCTTTGTTTGCAGATTTTCACAAATCGACATCCTCCAAATCCATATCTTCGCACCCTTAAAAAAAGTTCTTGGAATGATTAGCAGACGAAATATCCGTGTGAAAGTTATGCAGACCATCTACACCCTGTCTGCGCAGAAAAAAGATTTTAAGCCAGGAGAGCCGGTTAAAATATTACAGAAACATTTTGACCAAACCCGTGAACTGCTGATTTACCTGGTATACTTTATTACAGAAATTGCCCGTTACGCCGAAAAAGATGCGCACCAAAAAGCATCCAAGCACCTGCCAACCCAGCAGGATATGAACGTTAATACCAAAATTGCCGGCAATGAACTGATGTGGAAAATGCTGGAAGAAGAAAGCTTTAAAGCATGGATATTAAAAACCCGTCCCGGTAATATTATCGACAAGGACCTGGTAAGGAAATATTATTTCCAGTTGATACAATCGCCTGAATACATTTCTTACATCAATAAAAAGGACAGGGATAAAAAAGAAGAAAAAGAAATCCTGGAATTTATCCTGAACCAGCTTTTACTTCCCTCCGATTTATTCATCAGCCATATTGAAGAACATTTTACCGGTTGGGAAGATGACTCGGACCAGGTACTGCAGTTGCTGGCTACATTTATGCAAAAGCCCGGCAGCATTGACTTTTATGAACTTATCAGCAATGATAAATTAGAATTTGCTAAAACATTACTTCACACCGTTTTGGAAAAAGATGAACACCTTTCCACTTTTATCAATCCCAAATTAAAAAACTGGGATGCAGAACGGATTGCCCTCCTCGATATGATTTTAATGAAAATGGGTGTAAGTGAATTTCTCTATTTTGAAACCATTCCACCCAAGGTAACCATCAATGAATATATTGACCTTGCCAAGGAATATAGTACCGAACAAAGCGGTCATTTTATAAATGGCATTTTGGATAATATTCATAAAGAACTAGTGGAGCAGGGCAAAATGGATAAAAAAGATTTTAAAAAAGCCTGATAAGCCCGGACACAAACCTTGCATCTGCACCAAAGAGCGAGGTAAAGCATAAGCAACTGTTTTTTCCTACATTTGCAATTCTCAAAAAACAGCATAACCAATGAAGCAATATTTATTAGTACTGGGTTCAGCACTCATTTTTACAGCTTGTGGCAGCAGCGATGCAGGTAATGAAACCACGGCCCAAACTGAAACAGCAGTGACAGCGGAACCAGCAGGTAATACCACCATTGAATGGGTTGATTCAAGCTACCAGGACCTGGGCAAAGTAACCGAAGGACAAAC
>JAKFCI010000519.1:0-1885 GCA_036676725.1 Chitinophagaceae bacterium | reverse complement strand
CGACGCTGTTAGAAATTACAGCTGTATTGAAATTGTCTTCAATTTGTTGAAACTGGTTTATTAATTGTTCGTGTGTCATGTTGTTTATGTTTATGATGTCTTTATAATAGCCGCTAACGTTTTGCATTGGCAAAGTAGGTAATACATTGCAGGTTCTGCCCCATTTTTTGCCAATGCATTGTTAACTGCATGGCATTAAATTTTATGATGCTTCTTTTTAAACAAAATACAGGAGACAAAACAACCTATAATAAGACCTGCAAAAATGTAATACACAAAAACTACGGGATCAATTGGGTATGTAATGTTTGGCCTGTCATTGGTTAATAAGGCAGGTTTAACTACAGTGATAAAATAAATTTTCACTTGTTGGTGCCTTACAAAAATGCTGATAGCAACAAAAATTAAAATTATTAAAGCAGAAGCAACCTTTTTGTTTATTGAAATTATGTGAGCAAGTCGCCAGGTCAATACGATCAGAACAGGCATAAGCGCAACTGATAGTGAAAATAGTATTGAAGTTTTTAGCCCCTCATTATGTTCGGTTATTTGAAATATAATACCATCGATACTTGGCTCAAAAAAACTAAATGCCTCGAAAAACAAAAGCTTCCCTGTTACAAAAAATGCAATTGAGAGTACAAATGTCCAAATGTATATTGTTTTTGAAGGATTCATTTATGCTTGCAGCTAATATGTATATTTCTGCTATTATACGCAACATCTCCCAAAGCACAAAGCGTGTTATCCAACAATTTGGCATTTGAATTATTTCGGCTGGTGGGGATAGCAACCGATAAGTAAAAACTTAGTTTTTGTTTTTTTATACAGTTCCTGTTGACTGCAGGCCTGTCAATATATCTTAACTAACTGGAGAATAATCTGCAAAAAGATTTGAACTTTCAGCTACTTGCCCGATTGGAATATAATCACATACCTTACTGAATTCTACCCACATTTGCCCTATGGCTTTATTTGTATGTGCCTGTTGAATAGCTTCAGAAGATTTCCATTCAAACACTTCAATAATAGTTCCATCCTGCGATTGCATAATAACTGGTATTCGATCAGTAACAAGATCCTGCTCCTTTAGTTTGGGATAGTGATCTAATGTAAGCGCTTTAAGTTCACTTTCCATACCAGGTTTTGGTTTATAAGCAACAATAACAATTCGTGAGTCCATATGTTTAGCGTTTTAAGTAATGGTGCATAGTTTGCGGCCCGTTGTTTCTATTCATCAAGCCGAATCATACAAGTTACAACTTCTTTATCGTTTGCATATAGCTCTACGCAATACCCTTGCGGATCAAGATCAGGATGTTTAAGCAGCTGTTGAAATGCTCTGCCAATACTCGTAATGTCTTTTCTAAAGTCGATCACCTCAAGAGCAATGTACTTGCCTTTAGGTATAATTAACGTGTTGCATTGCAATTTTTCAGCTTCTCCTTCATACATTTCTTCAGCTGCAGCACGATAAATTATTCCCCCGTTATTCTCAGGCCTTGATAACCCAAAAATTCTTCTCTCTTTCGAGAAAGGGAATAAACTGTGTAATTTTTGAATGGCCTCTCCTATACCGTTTGGAAAAGTTATTGCAGTAACATAAAACACTTTAATGTCCTTTTCTAAAATAATTGTTTCCATTTTCGCTGTTTTTTTTTTAACAAAGGAACTCATTACCTAATCGTAAAAATTGAACAAAACCGACATTTTATCCTGGAGCGTAAAAAATATTACCTGTTTTTTTATTCCTTCCATGCATAAACTTTATGCGGTTGGTCAACAAGACGCAAACTTGGCGTGCTTGTTTTGGGGAACATACCAAAATAGGCAAAGAATCAGTATTTTTTTTTTGATTTTTACACAGTTCGGTTGTGCTGCTCTT